>JBHADA010000063.1:0-5722 GCA_041854805.1 Arachnia sp. | reverse complement strand
GTCTTGCTGGTGGACCACCTGTCGTTGACCAGTGCCTGCTCCGCGTAGCCGCGCCTCGGCGCCCCCTTGGCCTGGCCGCTGAGGGTGACCCTGGCGCCCGCCTTGGCGGACTTGGGCGCGGAGACGGTGATCACGGGCGTGCGCTTGAGGGTGACGGTGTTCGAGGCCTGGCCGGCGACGACGACGCGGAACCGGTAGGTGCCGGCCTTGTTTGCGCCGTAGGTGAGTGGTGTGCTGAACCGGCCGGCCGCGTTGGTGGTGCCCGTCTTGCTGGTGGACCACCTGCCGTTGACCAGTGCCTGCACCGCGTAAGCCTTGCGCGGGGCTCCCTTGGCCTGCCCGTTCAGCGTCGCCCTAGCCCCGACGCTGGCGGAGCCGGGGGCGCTGATGCGGGCCTGGATGGTGCGCTTGAGGGTGACGGTGTTCGAGGCCTGGCCGGCGACGACGGCGCGGAACCGGTAGGTGCCGGCCTTGTTTGCGCCGTAGGTGAGCCGTGCGCTGAACCGGCCGGCCGCGTCGGTGGTGCCCGTCTTGCTGGTGGACCACTTGCCGTTGACCTGCACCTGTACCGCGAATGGCGTCCTCGGAGCGCCCTTTGCCTGGCCCGTCAGGGTGGCGGACGCGTCAACGGCCACCGCCTTGACCGGGTTGACCGACACCAGCGGCGTGCGGCGCAGCGTGAGCGACGTGGACGCCTTCCCGGCGACGACCACCCGATACGTGTATGTGCCGGCCCGGTCGATGCCGTCCCGCAGCCCGACGCGGAAATAGCCGTAGTCGTCGGTGTGCCCGCTGGCGACCTTCACCCACGTCGAGCCCGAGCGCCGCTCCACCGTCAGCGGCACGTCCCACGCGTTGTCCGCGCGGCCCTTGATGGTGGCGGCCTTGCCGACGGGCAAGGTGGTGTCGATCCCTGCGGTGATGGAGACCGGAGGTGCCACCACGGTGAGCCTGGTGCCCGCCTTGAGGCTCGCGCCGTCGTAGACGAAGCAGGTCGCGTCGACGCGGAACTCGCCGGTGTCCTTGGCGGTCAGCGTCTGAGTCGGTTTGGTGGCCGCGTTGCCCTCCACCGTGTCGTAGGTGAATGGACCTTGCTTGATGCGTAGGACGTAACGGTCGCCCTCGCCCGTGCAACCCTGCACGGAAACGGTGTACTTCTGCCCAACCGTGACCTGCCGTTTGCTGACGGTGACCCCGAAGGGTTCCTCCGCGGATGCGGGAATACCACTGCCAAGCCCGAGCGCCAGCGCCGCGGCGGACGCGACAAAGAGACGAGCCTTCTTCACAATTTCCCCCCATGAGTATTGGAATGGTTCGGGCGTCAAGGTAGCAAGGGCCGGTTTCGCCCGTGCGAGGTCGGTGCAGACGCGCAGACGGACTGATCAAGTCGCCGGGCTCACCTGAATAACTGAGCGATGAGCGGGGCCGCCGTCGAACCACCCGAGTCGCCCACCTCGACGAATGCCGACACCGCGTAGGTGCCGTTATAGGCGATCATCCACGCGTGGGTCTGTTGCTTGCCCGCCTTCCCGAACTCGGCGGTGCCCGTCTTCGCGCCCGTCATGATGCCCTTGACCGCCTTGCCTGTGCCCGAGTCCACCACGCCCTTCATCAGCTCTTGAAGCTGGGTGGCCTCGCTCTTCGAGAGGGGCTGGGCGGTAGAGGTGGCGGAATGATCCTTGACCAGCCACGGAATCACGGTCTTTCCACTGGCCACGGACGCCGCCACCGACGCCATGCCCAGCGGCGACATGGTCACCTGACCCTGACCGATCATTGACGCAGCCCGGTCGACGTCGCCGGTGGGCTCCACTTTGCCAAAGTTGGCCCGGAAACCCGAGTCGTAGTCGGTGCCCACGCCGAGTGACCCGGCGGCCGCCTTGAGCTGTTCGCCCGTCACCGACGACGCGGCCTGCACGAACGTGGTGTTGCACGAGTACTTGAACGCGGTGCTCAGCGGCACGGACCCCGACCCGGCGGCCGGATAGCCCGTGTAGTTGCCGAACGTGTGCCCGCCAACCGCCAGGCTCGACGGGCATTGGACCGTCGACGACGGCGTCACCCCTTGGCGCAGCATCGCCAGCGACGAGACCACCTTGAAGGTCGAGCCAGGCGCGAACGCACCCACCGTCGAATACGGGTAGGAGCCCCCGGATGGCGACTGTGCGGCCGCGAGCACCCCGCCGGTCTTGACGTCGATCACAACCAACGTCGCCAGCCCAGACTGGCCCTTCAACACGGACTCGGCCTTGCTTTGGAGCTCCCGGTTCAGGCTGATCGAGATAGGCGCACCGACGCTGGCATCCTGCTGGAACAGGGTCTCCTCCTCGACGGCGGTCTCCTTGTCCTTTGCGGGGCGCCCGACGAGGTCCACGCGTACCAGTGGAACCCCACGAAGCTGCTTGTCGTAGCGCGATTGGAGGCCGCTGAGGCCAATCCGGTCGAGGCTGCTGAGCTTCCCCTGCGACTTCTTAATCGCCTCCGCGGAGGGCTCGCCCACCGCGCCGAGGATGGGTGCGGCGAAGCCGTCGCCGGGCCCTAGGATGGTGCTGGTCTCGCGCACGTACAGCCCCGGGATGCCACTAATGGAGGAGGGAATGTCCTTCGGCTCCCGGGTGGCCGCGATGACGAACGCCTTGGCGCCCGCAGCCTCGGCCTTGCGTTGGTACGCGGCCGCGTCGATGCCCAGCGCCGCGGCCAGCCTCCGCGCCGACGGCCCCACCTCGTCGGCCTTCATGTTCGCCTTGTCCAGGCCCACCTGATTCACCGGCCGCTCCTCGACGATGGCTTGGCCGTTCAGGTCGTTGATGGAGGCGCGTTTGGCCTCCTTGTGGGTGTGTTTGAGCCGCGACTCGCTCGTCAGCAGCGGGTGAATCACGCTGGGCTCCCATTGCAGCCGCCAGGTGTCGGAGTGGCGTAGCGTGGCGGTGGTCTCGTACTCCCAGCCATCCAGCCCTAAGGCCCAAGTCATGGTGAGTTTCGCATGGGCTAGGTCGTTTCCTTCGTAGACGATCTCCCCGAGCGTCGCCGTCGGATAGTGGGAATCCATGCGGGCGAAGATCGCCTCGTAGTCTGTCTGCACCTCGCTCGCGGGGCGGGTGGCTTGCACGCCAGACAGGTCGTGCGAGTTGAGGGCCTTGACGACAGACGTGGCCGCCTCGTCGGCGGCGGAAAGCCCGGCCGGGGGCGTGGTCGCGGTCGTCGTCTGGCTCTTGCCCGGATCACCTCCAGAGGTGCACCCGAACAATCCCAGGACGAGGGCCATCGCGCCCGCCAGCCAGCGCCGTCGCATTCGTGTCTCCTTCCGGGCCAAGGGTACAGCCAGTGGTCCAGGCGGACCTGGATGCGACCCGCAGTGACGAAGCCACAAGCAGGCTGCGAGGCGCCCTGGGCAGGCAGGTTCGTTGGCGCGTCGAGGAGTAACTCACCGCCTGCGCGGGAGGCGAAACAGCTTGCCGACCGCTCTCACACCTGCGGCTTGCGGCAACGAGGACGGTCTGCGGATCGGCCTCAGCCCCCACTGGCTCTCGTTCAAGACGAGCCACTACATCAAACCCCCTGCTGAAGGAGCCGCGCCACCATATCCTCTGAGTTGCGGTGGTAGCGGTTCATGACGATGTCGTAACCGAGACTCTCGAAGGCCTGCCCGACGCGCCTCATCCCTGCTCCCACCTGGAATGCGACGAGAAGCACACCGCCCGGGTGGAGAACCCGGGCCATCTCAGTCAACATGAGGTCGAGGTCCGCGTCAGGATTGTGGATAGTGGAGTACCAGGAAACACCCGTCAAACGAGGCGGTCTCCTCCTCGATCCTTCACTGCATTCTCCACCTACATCAACCACACCTTCGAACACCTACCCATCACATCCCCCAACGGAACCTTGCTTAATGCCGGCCAGAGTACAGTTGCAAAGTTTTCCATCCCCCCCGCTTGCGCGCATTAGATAGTACTCTGCGCACTAATCAGAGTCTCGCAATTCCGCGTCCTCTGCCTGGATGACTCAGAGACGCTGCAAGGTGCGCTCCACTTGAGCGAACGCCATCTCGGCCGTAGAGCGCAGCTCGTCGACGGACGCGCCATCCCGGCCCCGCTGAGCCATACCCTGCAACACGGTTCCAACGAAGCCGGCTACAGCCGCCGGATCAGCGGTCTCGGAAATTCGCTCCGCCTCGAGATCAGCTCGCAGGACGGCTTCAATTCGCCTTATGTTTGAATGACGGTGCACCTCGAGTTTCTCTGCAACGTCGCGATTTGCATCCGTTACGCAGGTTGCGGCGCTGACGATCAAGCACCCCCCTGGTCCGCCCCTATCAACATATTCTTTCGACGCCTCAAAAAGCAGCCGACGAATGAGAGAGAGAGAGTCCTTCTCCTCCTCAAGGGCAAGTGAAATGAAACGCCCCTTGGTGCTTAAGTAGCGCTCTACAACCCGATCAAAGAGCTGATGCTTGCCATCAAAGGCGGCATAAAGACTCGATGTCGTAATCCCGATCGCTCGCGTCAAATCGGCAATAGAGGTGCCTTCGTATCCGTGTCGCCAAAAGACGTCCATCGCATTATCTAGCGCTGCCTGGGTGTCGAACCGCCTACCTTGGCCGCGCACACCGGCCATAAGAGGCCACCTCCCATCGCATGTCGTCGAAGGGCACAATCATACGCCGCCTCCCATGGAGGCGCAGGTGACGCTCGCCTCGGGTGCCAGCATTCAACACTCGTGTAGCGCTCACTCCATGAATGGTGCTAGCCTCGTACCGGAGGACGCTTCCTGCGCCAGTCGGACGCCCCGCCCCCTGAGCAGGCAGCTATCCGCGCCCTCGTGCCACGGCGCCTGGGCACCCCATGCCCCTGGCATGCGGCGTACCACGAGCATCAACAGACTTGGAGACTCAGATGACAGAACGTCACCCGGAAGGACTGTCGCGAGCGACCACTCGAGACGGCATCGACTGCTGGAACGTGCGAGCAGTCCGTGAGATCGCGTACGACGTAGTCGCCGCACAAGCCCTCTTCGACGTCACGAACCCCACGCTGGCCACGGCAGGCGCGATCCCTGCCGCCGCCAAGCATTCGCGGCGGCTCATCGTCATCGACGAAACCGTCGAACAGCTCTACGGAGACCAGATCCGCGGCTACTTCACCCACTACGGTGTGCGGGCCAGGTACCACGTCCTCGAAGCCCACGAAATGGTCAAGAACTGGGACTCCGTCGACTCCGTGATCCGTGCGATGACCGAGGCTGGGATCGACCGCCGCAGCGAGCCCGTCGTCGCGATCGGCGGAGGGGTGCTGCTCGACATCGTGGGATTCGCTGCCAGCATCTACCGCCGGAGCACGCCCTACATCCGCATTCCGACTACCTTGATCGGCCTTGTGGACGCCGGTGTCGGTGTGAAAACGGGAGTGAACTTCGGCACGGGAAAGAACAAGATCGGTAGCTATGCGGCTTCGGCGGTGACCTACGTGGATCGTCCTTCCTGCGTTCACTTAACCGACGGCACCTGTCCAACGGTATGGCGGAGATCCTCAAGATCGCGCTTATCAAGTCCCGTCGCCTGATGTCACTCCTGGACACCTATGGACGCGCCATCCTCGACGATGGATTCGTCGGTAGTACCCCTGCCCTAGCAAACGCGGCAGATGACATCATCGGAACCTCGATCCACCTGATGCTCGAAGAACTCCAGCCCAACCTGTGGGAAGCAAACCTGGAGCGGTGTGTC
>JBHADA010000062.1:0-18455 GCA_041854805.1 Arachnia sp. | reverse complement strand
GGCCGCCCCGCCCGGCTTATAGCTGGGGATCTCCGGCAGCGCCGCGAGATCCATGCCGGCGACGACCTCCGCCTTGCGAGGATGCGAGTCGAAGGCGTGCAGCAGCTTGGTGTCGCTGAAGCAGATGCCGCAGGCCTCCACTTGAAGCAGCATCTGGTGAGGGCCGACCGCGTCGACCGGCTTGGCATCGTTGACGACGATATCGTCGGCGCCGACGATCTGGATCGCGTACTGAGTCTTGGGAATGCTCATTGTTCTTCTCTCTGCTTAACTGCTCAGCATGACCTGGCCGCCGGTGACCGGCACGGCCTGACCGGTCTCGTAGGCCTGCTCGACGAGGTAGTAGATGGCGCGCATCACGTCAGCGCCGTGGGTGCCGCGGCGCATGGGCACCTTGGCCTCGTAGAACGCGCGCACATCCTCGACGGTGGTTGCCCCTGGCACCTTCCCAGATTTGAGGTACTGCACGAACAGCCCCTTGACCGGGTCGGACCACAGCGGCCCGTCGTAGAAGTTGCCCGGGCAGATGGCGTTGACCTTGACCCCGTGCTCGATCAACTCCAACGCGAAGCTCTGCACTAAACCGATGCCACCGAATTTGGAACCGGCATAGGCGCCGTTCCTATTAGATCCCACCAGTCCGGACTTGGAGTTGATCTGGATGATGTCGGTCAGCCAGCCAGGAGCAGCCGAATGCTGTGCCGCCAGCAACTCCCCCAGATACTTCGTGACGAGGAAGAACGCGGTGTAGTTGATGTCGGTGGTGAGTTGGAACGCGGAGAGATCCTGCTCCAGCACACCACCCGCACGGACGATGCCCGCGTTGGAGATCACGAGATCCAACCCGCCGGTGGTGGCGGCCACCCGATCCGCCATGGCGGCTACGGATCCCTCGTCGGCCACGTTGACGGTGATCGCGGCAGTGTTGGGCCCGAGGTCGCCCGACAGTGCGGCGGCGCCATCGCCGTTGAGGTCGGCGATGTAGACGAACGCGCCGGAAGCGGCGAGGCCCCGCACGATCTCCGCGCCAAAGCCCTGCGCGCCGCCCGTCACCAGCGCCACCTTGCCAGCCACCACGTGGGCACGGGCCGCGGCTCCCGAAGCCTCTGGATCGGTCGCGGCAGGCAGCGGGGCCGGTTCGCCCAGCGTCCGGGCCGCGAAGACGTATCGCTGCCCGGCCACCTCCACGGCAATCGCACCGGGCAGAGGCAGATCCGTCAGCGCGGCGGGCAGCGCGGCCACATCGTCGACGGCAACACACGCCGCCGCTTCCTCAGCCGGTTCCAGGATCACCGGGACCCGGTGGCGGGCCAGGTAGGCGCCCCGAACAATGGGCGCAATGCGGGTGAGGCTCATGCTTCCTCCTTGAGCTTGGTGATCGCCTCGTCAAGCGTCCCGACTCCGGTTGTCAGCGCCTTACCGAGCACGGCGTAGCGGGTGATGCGCTCGCGCAGCGGCAGGCCGGCCACCGGATTGTCGGGCGCGAACAGGCTCAGGCTGGCGTCGGCCTCGGTGAGCAACTCGTGGGCGACCATCGCCCACGTCGCCGAGTTGAGATGGGCCAGTTCTGGGCGTTGCAGTTCTGGACAGTTGAATCGCTGCCGTGGGGTGTTGATGTCGACGCCGGAGACCTCGATGAGGCCATATTCCGCGGCCAGCTCTGCGATGCGGGCCATCTGCTCGGCCGTGTTGCGCGGCGGCATGTAGGTGATGGCCGGCATCCCCAGGCGGCGCAGCTCCTGGAACAACTCCTCCAGGAAGTCGTCCTCGAACTTCTCGGCCTTCTTGTCACCCGTCGGGGATGCGGTCACGTCGCCCAGGTAGGCGTAGCACGGGATCGCGCCGATCGTTGTGGCGAACGCGATCACTTCTGCCATCGTCGGGCACTCGTCGCGCCCCGGCACGATGTAGATCTCGCCCAGGAACTCGGCCTTCATGACGCCCAGCAGGTCGAAGACGAGGTGTTCGTTGGCGGGATCGGAGAGCTGCGCGGCCACCTTCTCACTCAGGTTCAGTCCCAACTCGGCGAGCCCATCGACCAGCGCCTGTCCCTTCCCGAACCGCTCGATGAGCTTGGTCGCCATGGCGGCCAGCAGGTGCCGCTCGGTGACGGTGCCGCCGTGCGGGAACTGCGACTTGCCGACGATGTCGGCCTCGACGTCGATCAGCGGGGCACCCAGCGAGCCGAGGATCTCGTTGGCCCTCTCGACCATCTGGGCAGTGCGCCTCAGCCGAGCCTCTCGGATGGGTGCCAGGAACTCGGCCACCTTGTTCCGCTGGGATGCCGGGATGGCCTGCACCGTCATGTAGGCGATACCCGCCGTGTCCGGGTTATTGAGCTTACGGTCGTGCAGCGGCGCGTTTCCGGCCGCTACTTCCTCCTCGCTGTAAACGAAAACACGGCACTCGAATCCGGTGACGGCACCCATCCCGAGCAGCTTGGCGGCCTCAGCCATCTCTCCCGCTCCTGCGGCGGAGTCGTGGTCGACGGAGCCGACGACCTGGAGCCCCGCTTCCCGGGCGCGCAGCGCCGCGGCGGTCGGCGTGTATGGGCTGAAGCTGTAGATGGTGTGGACGTGGTTGTTGGACTCGCCGACGAATGCGGGGAAGTCGACGCCGGCGTCGAGCACGTCCCGCAGCGCGGTGATCCGCTCAGCCGGGGTAGCGGTGGGATCGTTGATCATTTTCATTCCTTGATTACTCGATGGTCGGGCGTCGCTGTGGTTCGGTGGTCGAGCCCTGGGGCCCTAGCAGGCGTTCTTCTTGGGAGGGGAACCCTGCTGGTCGAGTAGCTGGACGCGGAGCGCCTAGCCGCTTGTCGCCGAAACAAGAGAGCCATCGAGTCCACATCTCGGGTTCACGGGCGCAGCCCCGTGTGTGTCATGCCGAGCTACTCGATCAGCTTCCTCCGGGCCCCAGGGACTCAACGACCGATCTCACAGGCCGGTACGAGAGCGGCGGGCCAACTCGGCGTCGGTCTGGTTGGTGGTGGTGACGTGGCCAGGCAGCGGCAGGATGCGCTCGTGCACGGCGTCGATCAGCCACTCGGGCTGCGGGAAGTACTCCTTCTCCAGCTCGGCGGCGGGTGTGATCGCGTTGCGGGAGCCGACGACCGCCACCGGAGCGTCCAGATGGTCGAAGGCCAGCGTGGTCACCGTGGAGGCGATGGTGTGCAGGAACGATCCCCGGTCCACTGCGTCGGAGGTGAGCAACAGGCGACCGGTCTTCTTCACCGAGGCCACCACCGGGTCCAGGTTGAGCGGCGCGATGAAACGCAGATCGATCACCTCGGTGGAGACGCCGTACTTGGCTTCCAGCTCGTCGGCGGCCTCAAGCGTGCGGTACAGCGTGGGCCCGATGACCGCGATGGTCAGGTCGGTGCCCTCCCGGCGCACCACCGGCTCACCCTCCGGCACCTCGTAGTAGCCCTCCGGCACGCCGGTTTCGACGAACTGCTCGGCCACGTCGTAGAGCATCTGGGACTCGAAGAACACCACCGGGTCGGTGCCGCGCAGCGCCAGGTTCATCATGCCCTTGGCGTCGTACGGGGTGGCCGGGTAGTAGACCTTCAGGCCGGGCATGTGGGCGCACAGGGCCGCCCAATCCTGGCTGTGCTGGGCGCCGTACTTGGCGCCCACCGAGATCCGCATCACCAGCGGCATCTCCAGCACGCCACCGGACATGGCCTGCCACTTCGGGGCCTGGTTGAAGATCTCGTCGCCGGCGCGGCCCAGGAAGTCGCAGTACATCAACTCCACCAGCGCGCGTCCTCCGGAGAGGGCGTAGCCGACGCCGGCGCCGACGATCGCGGCCTCGGAGATGGGCGAGTTGAACAGCCGGTGGTAGGGCAGCAGTTCGGTCAGGCCACGGTACACGGCGAACGCGCCACCCCAGTCGCGGTTCTCCTCGCCCCACGCGGCCAGCGTCGGGTCGGTGGCGAAGCCGTGGGCAACCGCCTCGAAGATGGCGTCGCGGTAGGAGAAGGCCTTCACCTTGGAGACCACCTTGCCGGAGGCGTCCTTGTAGTAGCGCGACTTGGTCTTCAGCGACTTCACGCGGGCGTTGTCCTCGAGCGGCTCGCTGAGCTGGGGCTCGCGTTCCGGATCGAGCGAGGGCTTATTCCCGCCCGAGTACATCACGGTCTCGATGAAGTCCATGTGGACACGTGGCGAGACATCCTCATCCTGGGTGGCTAGGGCGATGATCTTTGTAAGGCGCTCGTCGAACTTGGCCTGGATGTCGTCGACCTCTGATTGGCTGAGAACCTTGTTCTCGACGAGGTAGGCGGCGTAGTTGCGCAGGCCGTCGTGAGCCTCCCACAGCTCCACCTCCTCCTTGGTGCGGTAGCTGGAGGCGTCCGACGGGGAGTGCCCGGAGAAGCGGTAAGTAATGGTGTCGGTCAACACCGGGCCGCGGCCGGATTCCAGCAACTCGCGCTTGCGGGCGACGGCGTCGGCAACTGCAAGGGGATTGAGACCGTCGACGCGTTCGGCATGCATCGCCTCTGGGTTCACGCCCATTCCGACGCGGGCCAGGATGTCGTAGCCCATGGTCTCGCCGGAGGTCTGGCCGCCCATGCCGTAGAAGTTGTTGAAGAAGTTGAACCAGATGGGCGGATTCCCCTCCACCCCGTCCTTCCAGAGCGTGCGGTACTGGTCCATGGCGGCCAGCATCATGGCCTCCCACACGGGACCGCAGCCCATGGACGCGTCGCCGATGTTGGCGATGACGATACCGGGCTGGGAGTTGATCCGCTTGAACAGGGCCGAGCCGGTGGCGACGTCTGCCGAGCCACCGACGATGGCGTTGTTGGGCATGGAACCAAACGGCGCGAAGAACGCGTGCATCGAGCCGCCGAGCCCCCGGTTGAAGCCCGCGCTGCGGGCGAAGGTCTCCGCGACGGTGCCGTAGACGATGAAGTTCTCAGCCAGGTCAGCCAGGGAGTCGTTGCTGATCCGCTCGGCAAAGCCGAGGGTCTCGCCGTCGAGGAAGGTCTTCATGATCTCCTCCAAACGGGCCGGGTCCAGCTTGCGGGCCGCGGAGAAACACTTGGCCAGGATCTCGCCGTGGCTGCGGTGCGAGCCGAAGAGGAAGTCGTCGGGGCCGAGCTGGGAGGCCTGGCCGACGACGGCCGATTCCTGCCCGATGCTGAGGTGCGCGGGGCCACGGTGGTTGTATTCGACGCCGTTCCAGGCGCCGGTCTTCTTGATCGAGTCCAGCATGGTCTCGAACTGACGCACGGCGATCATGTCGTGCAGGATGTCGATGAGACCCTGCTTGCCGTGGCGCTTCAGTTCGGCCTTGAAGTCGCCGCGATAGGCGTTGACGGGCACCTCCGGGGACTGGATCGAGGATGCGGCCCGCACGTTGCCTGGGTCGACGATGAGTGACTTGGTCATGGTGTTTGGTTCTTCTTTCAGGCGTTCGGGGCGGCCCAGACCGCCTCACGGATCAGTTCAGAGACGGTGGGATGGGGGAAGACGACCTGGCGTAGGTCGTCGATGCTGAGTTCGGTTTCCAGCGCGACGGATGCACCCCAGATCATCTCGGACGCGTAGCTGCCCAGCACGTGGAGGCCCAGCACCCGGCGGGTACCGGCATCGAAGACCAGCTTGGCGGCGCCGGGAGCACCCACACCCTGCTCGGCCACGAACCGGCCAGACATGTAGCCCGGCACGGTGACGCTCTGGACGTCGAATCCGGCGGCCTTGGCCGCGGCCTCGGTGTAGCCGATGCCCGCGGCCTCCGGATTGGAATAGACGGCCCACGGGATGGTGTGCCAGCGCATCACCTCGCCGCGCCGGTGGGCCTGCGGATCCACGATGTTGGCGGCGGCGATCTCGCCCATCCGGTAGGCGGCGTGCGCGAGCAGCGAACGGCCGGTGACGTCGCCGACGGCCCACACACCCGGAAGGTTGGTGCGCATCCGGTCGTCGACCACCACGCCCTTGGCGGAAAACTCGAGCCCCGTGCGCTCCGCACCCCAGCCGTCGACGGCGGGGCGGCGGCCAACGGCCATGAGCACCGCGTCAGCCTCCACCGACTCCTTGGCGCCTTCCTTGGTTTCGAATGCCACGGTGCCGCCATCGATGCCGGTGACCTTGCATTCGAGCCGGAATTCGACGTCGCTCAGGCCCTTGCGCAACTGAGCGGCCAGTTCGTCGTCCATGAACGGCACGATCTCCGGCAGCATCTCCACGACGGTGACCTTCGATCCCAGCATGGCGAACAGGCTGGCGAACTCCAGTCCGATGACGCCACCACCGATGACGGCCAGGCGGGCCGGGATCTCGGCCAGGGCCAGCGCCCCGGTGGAGTCGATCACGCGCGGGTTGCCCTTGGCGCCGGGGATGGGTGGCATGACGGGCACGGAGCCGGTGGCGAGGATGACGTGGTCGGCGGTGTGGACGGCGTCGTCGACGCTGACCTTGCCGGGTCCCTCGAAGACTCCATGGCCCTTGATCACCGTGACCCCGGCCTTCTTCTCCGCGGCGCCGACGCCTCCCACGAGGGTGGCGACCGTCTTGTTCTTCCAGGTCTGCATCGCGGCCCAGTCGACGCCGATGGATTCGGCCAGCACGCCCAACTTGGCCCCGTGGGCGGCATGCTCGTAGGTCTTGGCCGCGTTGAGTAGGGCCTTTGTCGGAATGCAGCCGACGTTGAGGCAGGTGCCGCCCAGCTTGTCGGCCTCGACCAAGAGGACCTTCTTGCCCGCGTGGCCCAGACGCTCGGCGGCGATGTAGCCGCCGGGGCCGCCACCCAGGACGATAACGTCGAAATCGGTCATGTCCAGTTCCCCTCTCAGCCCAGCACCGTGACGTCGATGTTCTCGACATAGGCGACGAAGTCTTGCAGGAAGCGAGCGGCGTCGGCGCCATCGATGACGCGGTGGTCCGCGGTCAGCGAGAAACCGATGCGCTGCTCGACGCCAACGGAGCCGTCGGGGTTCACCACGGCGCGCGGGACGATGGCGTCGACACCGAGGATGGCCACCTGTGGCACGTTCAGCAGCGGCGTGAAGGATTCAATGCCAAGCCCGCCGAGGTTGCTGACCGTGAACGTCGCGCCGGTGAGCAGGTCCGGGTTGATATCGCCGGCGATGGCCTGCTTTGCGAGGTCCTTGGAAACGGCGGAGAACTCTCGTAGACCCATCTGAGAGGCACCACGCACGGTGGGCACCAGCAGGCCGCGGGGGGTGTCGCAGGCGAAGCCCAGGTGGACCTGCTCGAAGGTGGTGAGCACCCCGTCGCTCAGGTGAGCGTTGTGGTTGGTGTGCTTGGCCGCGGCCTTGACGGCGGCGTAGCCCACGAGATCGCCGATGGTGACGGCGTTCAGCCCTAACTCCTCGGGCGAGACCTTTAGCTTCTTGCGCAGGGCCAGCAGGCCGGCTGCCTTGGCGGTGGTGGTGTAGGTGAGCTGCGCGGAACTGGCCAGCGAGTGCATCATGCGTTCGGCGATGACCTTGCGAATGCCCTTGAGCGGGGCCTGGGCCGTGGCGCCGGGGTACTCGCGGGAGGCGGCAACGGCCTGCGGGGCGGCGGCCTCGGGGGCCGGGGCTGCGGCGAGGTCGGCGACGGTAACTCGCCCCCCCAGCCCGGTGCCCTGGCCTGGGGTTGCCCCGGCGCGGGCCGCGGCCAGCGTCGCGCCGCCCTGGTCGAGCACGGCCTGAACGTCGCGTTCGATGACGCGGCCGCCAGGGCCCGAGCCCTCGGCGATGGCGGCAATGTCAAGGTGCTTGGCGGTGGCGAGGTTGCGGGCGCGCGGGCTGCTGGCACCGTTCGCGGCGACGCGGGCAACCTCGGCCGCCGGAGCGGCGGTCTCGGCGGGCGCGGCCTCTCCCTGGGCTGCCACGTCGTCGGCCCCGCCACCCCAGCCGATGGCGTCAAGCGCGGGCTTGGGGTCTTCCCCTGCGGTACCGACGACGAGCAGCGGCTCCTTAACCGGCACGTCGTCGCCCTCCTGCCACAACAGCGCGAGCACGGTTCCGGCGGCGCTGGAGGGAACCTCCATGGCGGCCTTGTCCGTCTCAACCTCGCAGACGACCTGATTCTCGGCGATCTCGTCTCCAAGACCCACCTGCCATGACACGATCAAACACGACTCGACACTGTTGCCGAGCTGTGGCATGACGACGACGGTTGCCATTTATTCGTTCTCCTCTAGACGACGAGCACCTGGGTGTGCTCTTGCAATGCCTGGGCGGCTGACTTGGGTAGGGCGGAATCGGTGATGATTCCGGTGATGGACTCCAGCGCCAAGAAACTGACAAAACCCGCCTGGCCGAACTTGCTGGAGTCGGCCACGAGCCAGGTCTGCTCGGCGCGCTGCTGCATCAGCGTTGCCACCTGGGCTCCCTCGACGAAGCGGGTAGTCAGCCCACGCTCGGGAGAGAAGCCGTCGGTGCCAAGA
This sequence comes from Arachnia sp., assembly GCA_041854805.1. Taxonomy (GTDB): domain Bacteria; phylum Actinomycetota; class Actinomycetes; order Propionibacteriales; family Propionibacteriaceae; genus Arachnia. Next base: position 10,046 of record JBHADA010000062.1, on the reverse strand, counting down.
AAGGCGATGCGAGTGTTGAAGTCCGCGATGGCGCGCTCGGCGAGCGGGCCGACGAGCGACTCGGATTCGGGGCGAAACACGCCGCCGGTGAGAATGATGTTGAGCGCGGGGTTGGTGCGGGCGTTGTTGAACACCAGCGTCGAGTTGGTCACGATCTGCACGCCGCGCCGGTTGGGCAGGTAGCGGGCGATCAGGGCGGCAGTGGTGCCGGCCTCGATCATGACGGGATCGTCGTCGCTGATCATCTCGGCAGCCTTCTGCGCGATCCGTTCCTTGGCCTCGACGTTGACCTGCTGACGCTGGAGGATGCCCTGCAAGGTGGTGGGGCGGGCGCCACCGCGGGTGCGCACCAGCCGCCCCTGCTGTTCGAGGGAGCGTAGGTGCCCGCGGATGGTGACCGCGGAGACGCCCAGGTCGTTGGCGAGACCGGACACGCTGAGCTGGCCGTCGTCGGCAAGCTTCGCCAGGATCGCGTTCTCGCGTTCCACCGTCATCGCCGGAACCTTTCATAAGCTTTCGAATTACTTTCGCGAGACCTACGGTACACCTTCGTTTCGATGGGTCAACTGCGGTCCCGCAATCTGAACGTCCGTCGTGCGCAACCAGCATCGGCGTTCACGAAGAGCTCAAACGCACTGATGGCGACGCCCTGGGCAGCCTCGCCTTGGGCTCCCCGCCATCGGCAAAGCCTCAGCCGAGAGCCCCAAGGCGGCAGCCGCGAGGCCATACTTCGACGCCTTACCCACGCGTTTGAGATAGTTGCCCATAGGCACCCAAGCGGGCACGGCGCCAGTAGCACTTCCGCGGCACCCCACGAGGCAAGTGGCCGGATTCACACACCTTTGGTAGGCGATTCATGCACCCGCGTGCAGGCGCTCAGGCACGAACCCCGATGGTCAGCATCAGATTGGCGTAGATGCGCTGCTCCCCCGTGGCGATGACAATGCCCACGTCCTGAGACTTGGCCGCCTCGTAGAAGTCCCATCGGGAGATCTCCACGAAATCGACGCCTGGCAGCGCCGCCTTGTACTCGTCGTGGGCCTCGATCTTGTCTGGGCGAAGCTCCGGCGGCGCGTCCGGCGCCGGGGTCATGATGCCTGCCTGCTCGATGGGCACCGCCTGCTTGAGCACTCCCAGCACCTGGCCCACGTCCAGCAGGCCGGGCGCGAGGTTGAGGTAGATGCGGCGCGCCGCTGGGTTGGCCCCGGTGGTGTGCGGGTAGTTGCCGTCCGTGATCAAAATCTTGCTGCCGTGGCCGGCCCGGCCGAGAGCATCGAGGAGTTCTGGATGGATGCAGGGTCCGTGAAGCATGGTGTTCCTTTCGGTCTGTCAGTCAGGTGGAGGCCCGCACGATGAGGGCGGGCTCGATGATGGTCGACTCGGCGGCATGGCCGCCGAGCAACACGTTGAGGGTGGCCACCGCCTGCTCCCCCACCCGGAGGAATGGCTGGCACATGGTGGTCAGCGGCGGGAGGAAGCAGTCGGCTCCGGTGGCATCGTCGAAGCCCACCACCTTGACGTCATCCGGCACGCGGCGGCCGAGGCGCTGCAGCTCGGTCATGCATCCCAGGGCGAGTTGATCGTTGCCGGCGAAGACGCCGTCGATGTCCTCGGGCAGGCCCGCCATGTGCGGCAGAGCGGCGTGAGCGTCCCAGGAGCCGGCGGACAGCACGAGAGGCTCCATACCGGTCTCTTCGCAGACCGAGTGATACCCATCGAGACGAAGCCGGGCGTCCACCCAGTCCATGGGCCCAGCGATGTGGGCGACACGGCGGCAGCCCCGCTCGACGAGATGCCGCACCGCCTGCCTGGCTCCGCCCGCCTGATCGACGGCTACGCCCACCGCCTGGCCGGGAAGGTCCTGCACGCGGCCGACGAGCACGGTTGGCGCCTGGGCGACCACCTGGTCGAGCCATGGGCTGGGCACCGTGCGGCCGCCCAAGATGACGATGCCGTCGGCGCTGATGGGCATCAGTTCGCGCGCCTCTGGCGGCTCGCTCTGCCCCAGGGGCACCACGGAGGTGGAGATGTGCATGCCCAGCGCAGCCAGTTCTTGGCAGATGGCGACGAAGGCCATGGCGTGCCCGTGGAACAGAGGCACGGCGTTGATGACATGCACCGATCCAGTGCGCTTCGCCGATAGCGACCGCGCGGCCAGGTTTGGCTGATAGTTCAGCTCGACAACGGCACGCATGACGCGTTCGCGCGTGGGCTCGGCCACCACGTCAACGCCCCGCACGACGCGCGAGACAGTCTGCAGCGAGACCCCTGCGGCCTTGGCGATGTCACGAAGATTGGCTTGCTTACCCATGGGTGGGGGTAAAGGTCTCGGTCTTCGCGGTAGCCGCGATGATGTCGTTGCGGGCGGATGCCTCGGTCACCCCCATGACCTCAAGCTGCGCCAGGAAGGAGCCCAGCACCGACGCCTCGACCGGGCCAGCCACCACCGGCACACCCAGCGCGTCCGCCGTGAGCTGGCACAGGAGCCGGTTGCGCGATCCCCCACCCACCAGGTTGAGCTGCTGCGGCGGCGCACCCGTCAACTCCGCCAGCCCAGCCACGCCACGGGCATAACGGGCAGCGAAGGACTCCAAGATGACGCGGACGATTGAGCCCTCGTCGAGCCCCTCCGCGTCGATGCCGCGAGCGGCGATAGCGGCCTTGACCCGGCCCACCATGTCTCCCGGCTGAGCGAACTGTGGCTCATCGACATCGACGACGATACCCAGAGATGGCGTCTCCCCGGCCCGTCGGATCAACTCCACGATGTCATGACAGCCGCCAGCGGCCTTCCAGTTGCGCTGGGCCTCCTGCAAGATCCACAGCCCGGTGATGTTGAACAGGGGGCGCAACCCGTCGTCTGCTCGGGCCTCGTTGGTGATGCCAATGGCCCGGGCCTCGTCGCTAAGCAGCGGCTCGTCGCGCAGCACACCCAATACGGACCACGAGCCACAGCTCAGGAAGTAGGCCTCGTGAGACGCGTCGCGCTGCAGGGCGTGCACGGCGCAGGCGGTGTCGTGGGCACCGCCACGCACCACCGTGAGTCCTTCCAGGCCTGGCACGATGCACTGGCCGACCTTGCCGTGCTCGGGTTGGACCTGCCCAAACCAGCGTCGCGGGATGCCGAGCGCGGCGAAGGTCTCGTCGTTGAACTCTCCCGCCCCCGGGCGGCACAGCCCCGACGACGACGCGATGGATCGTGACCAGCCGCGCTGGCCAGTAAGCAGATAGGTGAAGTAGTCGGGCAGGAATAGGATCTGGTCCACCCGTGCCGCCTCGTCGGGTTCCTCGGCGAGGAAGGCGAAGAGCTGGTTGGCCGTGTTGATGGTGGCCGGGGCGATGCCGGAGGCCGCCCAAGCGGCCTCGTCGCTGAGGCGGGCGCGGAACGCGTCCAAGGTGCGGGTAGTGCGTTCGTCGCGGTAGGCCCTGCCGGGCCCGATCCGCTGCCCATCAGGGCCCAACGCCGCATAGTCGACGCCCCACGTGTCGACCGAAACGCTGACCGCGTCGGGGAACCGCTCGACCGCTTCGCGCAGCCCGGCCACCACCTCCCGCCAGATGGCATCCAGATCCCAGGAGAGATACCCGTCGACCATCTGGGCTTCGTGCGGGAAGCGGCGCACCTCGGTCTCCTCGATGAGGCCGTCGCGATATCGCCCGGCCACGACGCGTCCAGACGATGAGCCAAGGTCAACGGCCAAAACGGTGGCTGTGGCATTCACGAATTCTTCTCCTTCGAAGAGGTCATGGATATTGTCGCTGAAGAGGGGCCCAATGCCGCAGGAGGGGCCTTGGCCGTGCTTGTGGGACGCAAGCCGCCCCGTCACCGAAGCAAGAACCGTCAGCGAAACGAGATCCGAATCCTCAGGTCCACGGGGCAAAGCCCGTGAGGCGTGTCGAGACCTTGGTAGACGTCATCGCCCAAGTCTCGACACGTCTCGCTTCGTCCCTCGCGGGGCTATTCGACCGGCGAGGAGCTTTCTCCCAAGGGAGGCGTCTCAGCCGTACAGCGGGCCGAAGTTGGCGCAGGCGCGGTAGTCGGCGCCCTCCAGATCCGCGGTGCCAAAGGCGAGCCAGTTCTTCGGGCGGAAGACCTGCTCGGCCGGCACGTTGTGCATGTTGACGGGGATCCTCAGCATGGAGGCCAGCGTGATCAGGCGGGCTCCGATGTGGCCGTAGCTGATGGCACCATGGTTGGCGCCCCAGGCGTTCATCACGTCGTACACGCTGGTGAACGGGCCCTCGCCGGTGAGGTTCGGCACGAACCATGTGGTGGGCCACGTGGCATTGGTGCGGTCCTCGATGATGGTGGCCGCCTCGTCGGGCAGTTCGACCGTATAGCCCTCCGCGATCTGCAGCACAGGCCCCAGCCCGGCCACCCAATTGAGCCGGCACATGGTGACGGGAACCTCGCCCGCGGAGCGGAAGTGCGTCGAGATGCCGCCGCCGGGGAAGTACTCGTAGATGGCCGGGGCGAAGGTGGAAGCCTCCAGCATCGCCTTCTGGTCCTCCTCGGTGACCTCCCACCACGGCTTGATCACGTGCTCGCCGTCACGCACGGCAGCGAACGTGCCGTCGAGCGTGGTGGGGCCGGAGTTGCGCAGGTCGATGATGCCGCCCGCCGCGCGTCCAGTCAGCTTGTGCCCGGTGACCCGCTCCACCGACTCGGCGCTCCAGTAGGTGCGAACATCGCTGAAGAGCTGGGCAGTGTTGGTGAGCAGGTAGTTGAACAGCATCGACGCGCCGTTGAGGGAATCGTTCTCCGTGGCCAGGATGTAGGGCGCGCGGATGCCGTCCCAGTCGAAGGTGGTGTTGAGGATTGTCTCCATGAGGTCGCCGTTGGGGAAACCATCGGTCCACTGGCGCTGCCCCTGGAAACCCGCGGCCAACGCGCCGCGGCCAAGCGCCTCTTCGCCCCAGCCCTTCTCGGCCAGCTTGGGGTTGCCTACCATGAGGTCGCGGGCGATGAGGGTCATCTTGACCGAGTAGCTCCACCAGTCGTCATGCAGCTCGGGCTTCTGGTTCTCCGGAGGGTTGTAGTCCTTGCCGGGAGTGAAGTTCTCGCGCACCCACGCGTAGGCCCGCTCGTACTCCTCCACGTCGTAGATTTCCTCGTTCACGCGCCGCGCGAATTCGCTCATGTCGACGTACTCGTTGCGCATGCCCAGGTACTGGCTCCAGAACTCGTCTTTGACGACGGAGCCCGCGATGCCCATGGACACCGCGCCCATGGACAGATAGGAGGTGCCCTTCATCTGGGCGACGGCGAGGCCGCAGACGGCGTAGTCGAGCAGGCGCGAGCGGACGTCGTCGGGGATGGTCTCGTCATCGGCGTCCTGGACGTGTTCGCCGTAGATGCCAAACGCCGGGATGCCGAGTTGCGTATGCCCGGCCAGCGCAGCGGCCAGGTAGACGGCGCCGGGACGTTCGGAGCCGTTGAATCCCCAGATGGCGTGCGGGATGGTGCGGTCCATGTCGATGGTCTCGGTGCCGTAGGCCCAGCACGGGGTGACCGAGAGGGTGAGCCCCACTCCCTCGCGCTTGAATTTGGCCGCGGTGGCCTGGGCCTCGGCGACTCCGCCGATGGTGGTGTCGGCAATGACGCAGCGGACGGGGCTGCCGTCGGGATAGCGCAGTTCGGCCTCGTACAGCGCGGCGACGCGCTTGGCCATGTTCATGGTCTGCTCTTCGAGGCTTTCGCGCACGCCGCGGCGGCGACCGTCAATGATGGGGCGGATACCGATCTTGGGATAGTCGGTCACGAATCACACCTTCTTCGAATGTGGTTGTTTGAGAATGTGGTGCCAGCCAATTATCGGCGTCCAGCGGGCCAGCGACGCTGCCTCAGTCGGCCGCTCTGGGCAGCCAGGACCTGTTGGTGGGCGGGCTCGTGTGAGGCCCGCCCACCAAGGTCAATCACTCGTAGAGGTTGGCGGCGATCTCGGGATCGTCGATGTTGTTCTTGTCGTACCAGGCGAAGCCCGAGTCGATGTTCTTCTCCAGGGTCTTGCCGTTGATCGCCTTCACAGCAGCGATGACGGTCTCGTAGCCCATCTTCACCGGCGCCTGGGTGACGGCGCCCGCCTCGGTGCCGGCGCGCACGGCGTCGGTCTGGGTCTTGCCGGAGTCGAAGCCGATGACCTTGAGGCCATCCTTGCCCGCCTCGGCGGCGCCGTTGACCGCGCCCGTAGCGGCGGCCTCGTTGGTGCCGTAGATACCGACGATATCCGAGTTCGACCGGATCAGCGACGCGGAGGCATTGGTGGCCAGGTCCACCGAGCCCGCCACCTGGGGCTCGAGAATCTCCATCTCGGGGGCGTTCTTCTTGATGTAGTTCTGGAAGCCATCGCAGCGCTGCTTGCCGGTGGTGGAGGTCTGGTCGTGGCAGACGACACCGACTTTGCCCTTGCCGCCGGTCAGCTCGACCATGTGCTTAGCGGCCTCGGCGGCAGCGGCCTCATTGTCGGTGGAGACGGTGGTCAGCGGGATGTCCGACTCGACGCCGGAGTCGAAGGCGATGAGCGGGATCTTGGCCGCTTCGATCTTGTTGAGCACCTCGGCGGCGGCCTTCGAATCGAGCGCTGCCAGGCCAATGGCGGCTGGCTTCGTGCTCAAGGCGGTTTCGAGCTGGTCGAGCTGCTGCTGCACCTTGGTCTCGTCGTCGGGACCGACGAACTCGACCTTGTAACCGCACTCCGAGCCCGCCTTCTCGGCCCCCTCCTTGACGGCCTGCCAGAATCGATGCTGGAAGCCCTTCGAGACCAGGTAGACGGTCTCACCGTTGCCCTTCGGCAACCCGGCGCACGCCTCACCCGAGGCCGACGCGGAAGGCGAGGACGAGGAGGACGAGCCGCCAGCCGCCGAGCTCGTCGTCGTGGAGCTGGTGGAACAGGCGGTCAGGCCCAGGGCGAGCAGCGAGGTCAGGGCCACTGCGGAGCGAATGAGACGCATGTCTCTTCCTTTCTTATGTGAGTCAGGTCTCTCGGAGCGAGAGCCGGATTCCTTATGTTTCGTCGATCGGATCAGATGGCTGAGGCGCGCTTGCGGCGTAGGTTGTCGGCGTAGACGGCAGCCAGGACGATGACGCCCGTGATGACGAACTGCCACGACTGGTTGACTTGCATCATTTGCAGGCCTGTGATGAGCGTCTGCATGAGCAAGGCGCCCACGACGGTGCCGAGGATGTTGGCGCGGCCGCCGGCGAGCGACGTGCCGCCGATGACCACGGCCGCGATGACGTTGAGCTCCATGCCCAGGCCCTCGGCCGGCTGCACCACGCCGGAGCGGGCGGCGTAGAGAATGGCGCCGGCAGCCATGAACACGCCCGCGGTGATGTAGATGAGGCTCTTCCAGACCTTGACGTTGATGCCGGACAGGCGCGTGGCCTCCTCGTTGGATCCGATAGCCAAGGCGTAGCGGCCCAGCAGCGTCTTGTTGAGCATGACGGCAGCGATGGCGGCCAGCACCAGGAAGATGATGGCGGCGTTGGGGACGGCTGGGATGAGTTCACCGCGCGAGAGCCACTTGAAGTCCGGGTTCTGGATCTGCATCGGGTAGGTGTTAGAGATCACCAACGCCATGCCGCGGGCCACGAGCATCATGCCCAGCGTCGCGATGAAGGGCGGAAGGCCCAGCACCGAGATGTTGAACCCATTGACGGCCCCCATCAGCGCACCCATGAGCAATGCTAGGAGCAGGCCGAGCCCGAGGGGCAGGTTCATGAAGTCGCCGCCGAGGAAGAACGCCGTCATCACAGCCGCGAAGGACAACCCAGTACCGACCGAAAGGTCGATGCCACCAGTGGAGATGACGAACGTCGCACCCAGGGCCATGACGCCGATCGGGGCGGCACGCAACAGGATGTCGGGAAGAATCGTCGGCGCGGCGAAGCCGTTGGCGAAAACCATGAAAAACACGTAGACGACGATGAGCGCCGCGAAGACGAAAAGCTGCTGGATGATGTTGCCAAGCTGCAGGTTGTTCTTTGCCGGGGCCTCGACGACGGTGGACTCTGCGGTGGTCGCGCTCACGCTACTGCTCCTTCGATTTGGGCCTTGCCGAGCGTGGCAAGCTCCATGATGTTTTCCTGGGTGGCGTCCTCGTTGTCGAGGACGCCGGTGATATGGCCGTGGGCCATGACGACAATGCGGTGACTCATCCGCAGCACCTCAGGCAGTTCGGAGGAGATCATGATGATGGCCTTGCCCTGCCCACAGAGTTGCTCCAGGAGTTCATAGATCTCCTCCTTGGCGCCGACGTCGATACCGCGCGTGGGCTCGTCGAAGATGAGCACGTCGCAGTTGCGCACCAGCCACTTGGCGATGACCACCTTCTGCTGGTTGCCGCCCGAGAGCTTGCCGAGCAACTGGTTGACGCTTGGGGTCTTGACGCGCAGTTTGTTGGAGTACTCCTGGCCGACAGTGCGGATCTTGCCGTCGAGGATGAATCCCCCGATGTTGAAGTCCTTCATGGCGGCCATCACGGTGTTGGCCTTGACGTCTTGCTCTAGGAGGATGCCGAACTGCTTGCGATCCTCCGAGAGGTAACCGATGCCGGCTCGCACCGCATCAGCGGCATTGGAGATCTTGACCTTTCCGCCATGTAGATGAATGTCGCCGCTGGTGCGGGGGTCAGCGCCGAAGACACAGCGAGCCACCTCGGTGCGGCCGGCCCCCATGAGGCCAGCAAAACCCAGGATCTCGCCGCGGCGCACCTCGAAGCTCACGTCGCGCAAGAGATGCTTGGTGCTCAGCCCATCCACCTTGAGCACCACATCGTCGGAAAGGGGCTTGGTACGCGGCCTGGCCTCGGCGGAGATCTCGCGCCCCACCATGAGCGAGATGATCTCGCGCACCTCGACGTCCTTGGTGGTGAGGGTTCCCACGTACTGGCCGTCACGCAGGACGGAGACGCGGTCGGTGATCTCCTCGATCTCCGGCATGCGGTGTGAGATGTAGATGAGGCCCGTCTCAGGGGAGATGAAGTCGCGGATCATGCCGAACAGCGCATCGGTCTCAGCCAGGGTGAGGGCCGCGGTCGGCTCGTCCATGACGAGGATCTTCGAGTCGTACGACAGGGCGCGGGCGATCTCGACCATCTGCTGCCGGGCGACGGAGATGTCTCGGATGAGCGCCTTTGGGTTGAGCTGGGTCATGCCCAAGCGCTCGAACAGCTCGGCTGCGTCCTTGTTGAGCTTGGCGTCGTTGATGAGCCCGCCCCTGTGGCTGCCGGGGCGTCCCAGGTACAGGTTCTGCGCCACGGTCAGGTCGGGCACCATGTTGAGTTCCTGGTGAATGATGCTGAGCCCCAGGTCTCGCGCATGGTTGACGCCCTGCACCTGGACCTGCTGCCCCTGTAACCAAATCTCGGCGCCCGGATCGGGCGTGTAGATGCCGGTGAGGATCTTCATCAGGGTGGACTTACCGGCGCCGTTCTCGCCGCACAGCCCAAGCACCTCTCCCGCGTTCAGGTCGAGGTGGACGTCGCGCAGCGCTTTGACGCCTGGGAACGTCTTCGAGACGTTCTTCAACTCCAAGAGTTTGCTCACAAGGTACTCCTTCGTACGAGGGCTGCGACGCCCTCCTAGGAACGATGTTAACGTTATCATTCGGATGACAAAGCGCAAGTCCCGTTACGAAACCGATACCTGATCCCGCCCATTCCCCGCTCGGGGAGCGCTTCCAGGGAACAACGCGCTGATCAATTGCGCTCATCGCCGCTGAGCTCGCTGGTCGAGTCTCTGGACCGACCGGCGGGTATTTTCGGTTCAGTCCCTGGTGATTGAAGAGTTCGCGAGAGTTCGCCAATGGGGGCCGAGGCTCCGGAGCAATACCAGGCGACAGTCACATCGCGTGGTCGGCGACCGCGGCGACTCCAGCCAACGCAAACGGCCGGCCCCAAAGGGACCGGCCGTGCGTATCGGTTGAGCGATCAGCTCACTTGGCACTCAGCTCACTTGGCGCTCAGCGACTGCCCGGCAGAACGCAACTGCTGCGTGGCCTCAACCACGCGGGCGGCCATGCCTGCCTCGGCTGCCTTGCCCCAGG
>JBHADA010000061.1:0-8955 GCA_041854805.1 Arachnia sp. | reverse complement strand
CTACGCACTGGCCAACCAGCCTTCAACGCTGTCGCTATCTCCGAGCGATCCGAAAACCTCAAACCCCCGCCGCACCATCCAGACCTCCAAACCCAAGCCCCCACCAACAGGGGTGTTGCTACGACGCTATGACACCACCTCCGTCCGTTGCCGAAATCGAATTCCTGCTGACCTTCGAGGTCCAACTTCTACCGTGCTGGGGATCGAAGTGTGTCGGGATCCTTTGAGTTCTGGGGGTGGCCGATGGGATCTAACTTCGTCGACCCTCTCGAAAATGACCGCGTGGCCTAGATCGCCATACTCGACGTGGCCGTGATCTCACGCCAACGAAGCGATAGGCCACGGGCTAGAACACCCTCAATGAGTGCTCACCCGAAGAAGCAAGACTCCTCTTCAAACCATGATCAGCACCCAGGATCCCGGAAGCTGATCACACTTGAGATAGGCCAACCCGGTCGCCATCATCACGGCATTGAGCCATCGGGTAATCATGGGAATCTTCGTGGAAGGTGCTTACTCCTGTTCCGCGTCTTTCTCACGTTGTGGCTGGGTGAGTGGCTACAGCCAAATATGACAATGGCGAGGCTGTGACGTTGGAGTATAGGAGTCAGGCGCGATCCCCCGGAAGTGCGTAGATCTCGTGGGTACAGGCTGTTGAAGACCGGTTTATCCCATACCCAGTCAGCGAAGCTATCGGTGTGACCCCGCCGGGTTCGCCTGTTGAAGACCCGTTGAAGCCCATACTCAGTCAGAGTGCATTGTCTTCTTGCCCGTGTACCTACACCATGGGCGTGGGCACCAGTTGGTGGAGTGAGCGGTCATTGCCGATTCCCCCAGGTGTGGAGGCGGGGTTTCGCCCCGCTTGTATCGATACCCATACGACCGCCGGTTCCCCGCAGGTAGGGGTCTGGGCGATCGGGCAGTTCGGCGGCTCTGGCTGACCCTGCCGATTCCCTCCAGATAGGGGCCGGGGCCACTCGACCCCTAGACATCATCCTTCTCGGCGCCGATTCCCTGTAGGTAGGAGCCGGGAGCTTGCGGGTTTAGCGACATGCTTGGGCAATGCGACGGTTTCCCGTAGGCGGGGGGCGGGGCGCGACATGAGAGTGGGAACCGATTGGCGGAGTGAAACAGTCATCAGATGTTCTCTGGCAGTTGCACCGTCGCCCAGCCGTTGTGTAGTCCTAAGGCGAGGCGCTGATCGGGCAGGCAGATCAGGTCGTGGAACCCGGCGTAGCGGTTGCGGGAGACGATTTGATCGTCCTCAATCATTTGTACGGTGAGGTTTTGCCACGGCAGGAACCGGTAGGTGCATTGATCGCGCTCTGGATCCCAGATTTCGATGGGGCCACGTGCACAGCCCAGCACATAGCGCAGTTCGCCTGCGGCGGTTCGTAGCGTGCGAGCGAGGCTTGGAAAACGGATCGCGGTGGGGCTAAATAGGTGTGCCAGTTCCTCGGTTTCGAGGTCCCAAGCCGACAAGGCGGCCTCGTGGCCTTCGCGGCACCAGGCAAGGGGTCGGGGAATGGTGGAGATCGCTTCGATTTCGGGAATGCTGAAGACGCCCGGGATTGGGGTGCGGCTTTCCGCGTCGAAGCGCCGCACTCCGCCAGCGATGACTGCCAACACTGCCCCGAAGCCAGCGTCCCAGGCCGCCACCATGGGGAAATCGGGCCCCTCACACAGGGGCTCGCCCAGTTGCCCGCCCGTGATCGGGTCCCAGATCCGTACCGTGCCGTCCCAATCTGCCACCAACAGACGCGGGTCACCGGCGAGAGTGTGCCACAGCGCGACGTCGCAGATCATTTCCGTATGGCCGACTAACGGCGGGCAGGTCCGCTGCCCGGTTGTGGGATCCCACACTTGAAGCCGATCCGCGACGCTACAGGTCACCAGCCGGGGCTCCCCGCCCGGTGCGGTAAAACTGATCGCGAACGAGTCCCAATCCTGTGCCGTCAAGGTGGTCTCAGCGGCGAACGGTGGCTGCCCGCGGAAGCTCGGGCCGACGCGCTCGCCCGTGGCCGGATCCCAGATGTCGATGCCCTCGCTGAGGTCCGAGGTGACCAGCCGTAGCTGCCCCTGCGGGTCGGTGAAGGTGGCCAGCGCAGTCGCCTCGCGGGTGTAGCCGGGCTTCGGCCGGGGAAGGTGGTTGATCAGGCGCGGGTCCTCGTTGAAAACCCGCATCTCGTGGCGCTCCTCGAAGATCATGGTGCGGCCTTACTTCCCTTTGCGGCATTCAGCAAACCGGGTCAGGCCGGCGCGAACTTGATGCAACACGTGGTCCTGCCTCACGGTTTCGCCCTCGTACTCCCAGAACACGATCATCCGGTCGATGGCGTTCAAGGCCAGCGCGATCGCCTCCGGGCAGGCGTCGCCGGTGATCTTGATGGCTCCCAGCGTGGTGGCCAGGATGACGCGGTCGCACTGGATGACGGCCCGCGGCGCAATACTCGGTGACACCCGCTCCTTGGCCTTGGCGAGATCCTGCTCGAAGGATTCCCGGGTCGGGTTAGGGCCTGGCGGCAGGTAGGGCATCTCCCATTCCCGCTCCACCAGGTGTTGCGGGTATTGGGCGAGTTCAACGGGCTGCTTCTCGCGGAGGTTGTCGGCGTAGTGGGAGTAGGCGTCGTGGCCGTCGTCGGAGCCGAAGGGGGTGTCCTCATCGCCCTCATCGAAGTAGATCTCGTCGGCGAAAAACTCCCGGAACCGCGGGTTGCTGGTCAACGGGTGAAGTCCATAGTCCTCGGTGTCGAAGAACCGGTGCTGGTCGGGATCGAAGTGGGCCTCGGCGTATCCCTTCTTGAGCTTGGAATCCAACAACTTCTGGGCCGCAGCCTCGCATTCCTCGGAGGAATCGTATTCCTTGATGGTGGTGCGACCAGGGGTGCCGATCTTCCCCCAGTGGGTGACCAACTCGGCGTCGAGGGTTTCGATCCGCCAAAAGTTACTGGCCTTGCCGTCGACGAGTTCTAGGTAGTGCTGCACTGCGGGCTCCTTAAAGACGGGTGGCTAGGGTAGCGGGAAGCTCAATGATGCCCCATTGATCGTGGAACCCGACGGCGAGCGAACCGTCGGGCAGTGGGGTGAGGGTGCTGTCGTAGTCGGCGTTGAGGTTGGGCAGGCACAGGCTATAGACCTGGCGGCCGGATTCGGGATTCCATAGCCGCACCATGCCGTTGTTCTGGGCGGTTAGGAGATGGGGTGGACTGCCAGGCAGGAGCAGCAGGTTCACTGGCGCGGGGCCGGGTGTCTGAATCTGGCGTGCTACATCACCGGTGGCGGCATCCCAGATCGTGACCCGCTCATCGTCCTCGTCGCCGTCGATGGTGGCAATCCTGGGACCGTTCGGCCCGACCCAGCCCACCAGCCGCGTCCAGCAGGATTCGCCGACCGGCCCGCCCAGCGTGGTGCCCGAGGCCGGGTCCCAGATCAGGGCGGGGCCGGCGTCTGTGGCGGTTACGAGCCGGACGTCGTTGGGGCCGGCGAAGCTAGTGATCAGAGTGGGTCCGCCTGTCGATGGGCTGGGTAGGGTGCTGAAGCGCTGCCCGGTCTCGGGGTTAATGATGTCGATGCCCTCGTGGTGGAACCGCCCTGCCAAGAGGGGATGCCCGTCGAGGGTGAACACATGCAGATCACTACGGTGATCGAGGCGCGGCAGGCGGCGAAGCATCCGGCTGGTCTCTGGGCAGTGCACCAGGGTGTGATCTTCATCGACACTGACCAGCCGCGGCTGACCCGACGCGGTGGTGTACGTGGCGACGATCCGCAGCCCCCTGAACCGCGGGCCGACAGCCTTGCCGGTGGCGGCATCCCACACTTGAGCGTCCTCGCCGCAGGTGACGACGCGGGTATCGGCGCCGAACTGGTAGGCGAGCACGTGGTAGCAGGGGTAGGGCATCGGCCGTTGGCGGCTGAGCCGCGGTGAAACCTCCGGATGGTAGAGGCGGATCGCTGGACCGCATTTCGTCGCCACGACTGCTTTGCCGTTGTGACGCCAGACCGCCAGGTGCTCCTCGCCCATGCCGAGCCGCAGCGACGGTGCAGCCGAGGCCCCCGTTGCTGGGTCGATGAAGGCCACGCCGTCGCCATGATCGACGGCTAGCCAAGCGGAACCGTAAGAGCCGGTGATGGCGGCCAGATTCCGCACCCGACTAGGGACCCGGCGTCGGATCGTCGTGCCCTCTCGCCACAACCGAACCCCATTGCCGACACCGAAAGCGACCATGCCGTCGACCAAGACCGGGCCGACGCACTCGCCCCGACAGCGGATGGGCGAGGTGATGTCCTTCCGGGTGTCGAGGCGCCAGATACGCAGTTCGTCATCGCTGAGCGAGGCAACCAGGTCGCCGTCAGGGCCGGTCCATGCGACGGTGCCCAGCACCTGGGAGCTATGCCCCAGATAGGGCGGGCCAGCCTCAGTGAGGATGCCGGGGGCTGTGACCTCCCAGAGTCGCACAGCGCCCACAGCGTCACCGCAGAGGATCAAGGTGCCATCTGGTGAGGTGCCCGGCGTGGTGCGGTAGTGGGTGGTGCCGCGTGGCAGTGCGGGTCGGGCCTCACCCGAGCCGGGATCAATCAGCCAGAGCGCGCCATCGAAGGTGACGGCCGCTAGCCAGTCATCGCACGGGACGAGCTTGCTCACCCGAGCGCCCAGGCCCTCGATCTTGGTGATCAACTGCCCGGTGGCCGGGTCCCACAGGTCCACTCGGCCGTCGCTTCGGCCGAGGGCCAGGCCCGGTCGGTCGTCGTGAAGATAAGCACCCAGACAGGTCACGTCGTACCCGCCGACTACGAAACCCACCGACGGTGAGTGTGGCTGGCTCCAGACATGCCGGAATCGCCAGGCGTTGGGGTCGGTGATGGTGGGCGGCGCATCGGAAAAGAATGAACTAAAGCGTTGCCGCAATCCCTGCCGGTCCCGTGGCTGGGTTCGATCTAGATAGGGCAGGCTGTAGAAGAGAGCAGCAATGGCGGGCGGCAGATCTATTCCAGTGATCCCGTCGGCCAATGCTCGCTTCACGATGTGTTGGGGATCGGTGTGATCCAGTCTGCCCGGGTCGGCAGCCAGTTCGGTGAGCCACCGGAACCCTGTTGCATTCGACGCCACCCCAGACGCATCTGAGGGTGATCGGTAGTCCACGACGCCAGTGTAGGCCGTATCCCCTAGCCAACGCGCTGCTATCAGGCGCCGACGGTATCGGCCACGACCTTAAAGGCAAGACCTGGCTGCGCGATGACGCGGGGCGACAGCTGCGTCGAAACGGACCGGGGTGTTGTGGTGGCGGCTGTGCGGCGACTTGGGCCACAGGCTGGCAGTAAGCAACTGGGGCGTAGCGTGGCTTCCGGACGCGTGATCGCCTGGGCGACAGCCTCACGGCTGTCATCGCGTTCTACACCGGGACTCGCGGCGACACCTACGATCTGCCGATCGATCGAGGGCGACAAGCGAAGGAGCCTGGCTCCCAACACACAATGGGCAACACCTCACCGAGGCCCTCCAAGCGACTGTGCCACACCCTATCTGGCTACCAACAGGGCAGAGTGCGATCTTCCTGCTCGGGGCGGTGACGGCGAACCTGGTCCGACTACCCGTGCGGCTGAGCCATGCGCTCCAGCTTGTCAAGGGCCGCCAGGACCTCGGCTCGGTTCTTGGCCGAGGTGATCCAACGTGGCAGCCGGTTGGCCCAGTTGGTGTAGTAGTGGGGCCAGGTTTCGGAGCGCTCCGGGACCTCGCGAAGACGCGCCCGCACCAGCGCCCGTAACTCATAGAGGTGGGGCAGGTTGAATACGTAGAGCCAGCCATGCCGGGTTTGGATAGCTAACCGTAGGGGCAGTCCGCGATATGGATGGACCGGCCGGTGAGTCCGGGTCGGGGCGAAACCGGTGACCTCCAAGGCCACGGACTCGGCGCAGTAATCGCAGGTGACCTCGATGTTGGGAGGCCACCGGGTAAGCCCTGAGTGGGTGAGGGAGCCGGAAACCCTGCGGTAGCACGACGGGCAGCCTCCAGTGGCCTTCAAAGTGACCGGGCTCGCCCACGGATTGGGGGGTCGCCACAGGCAAGCGACGCAGGTGAAATCGCCCCTGGTCGTAGTCATCCGACCTGGGGCATCGCAGCGTGGGCATAAGACCTCAGCCTCGAAGGCGAAGTGGTCCCAGTCGCCGGCCTGGGTGAGGTGAGTGTCGGCGTTCTGCTGGCGACAGGCGAGTTCGTCAATCTGCGCCCGGAGTTCGGCGATCCGCTCCGGGTTAGCTCCTTCCAGAGGGGAGTTCAACCGGTCGCGAACCTTGAGCCATTGACCCTGGCTGAGATACCGGTCGATGTCGTCGATGCCCTCCGGCCGTGGGTAGAAGGGCTTGTTCGTCATGAGCCGGGTCCCTGGGCGTCGTGAAGGAGCTTGTTGAGCGCCTTGGTGACCTCGGCTCGATTCTTGGCCGAGGTGATCCAGCCAGGCAGCCGATTTGCCCAATTCGAGTTGGCGCTGGGGCTTTCCCGTAGCGTCGCCCCAACATAGGCACGCAGCTCGCGTAGGTGGTGCCAGTTGTAGGCATACAACCAGCCATGGCGGGTTCGGGTGGCGTAGCGAAGTGGCAGACCCAGCCAATCCTCAAATATGGGATCGCCCTCAGGGGCGTTGAAGCAATCAACGCGCGTCTGGCAGGTGGTGCACTGTGCCGTGAAGGTTGCCAGCGATCCCGGCGGATGAAACCGGGGAGTCGTGAGGTGCTTGCCGCACAAGACACAACGACCAGCAGAGGAGCGACGCTCTGGTGAAACGGCCTGATACAGGCAGCCCCCGCAGGTAAATCGTGGGCCGTCGCCGAGGTGGGGGAGGATGCGGTCGGGGCGTTGGCATCTGGGGCAGCGGATGTCCACGGCAAAGGTGAACATCTTCCACCATCCCTCCTGAGCGCGATGCCGCTTGGCAGGTTGAGTGGAGGCGACGGCCAGGGCCTCAGCCTGGGCTGCTAGCTGAGCATTGGGCAACCGCGCTAAAAGCCACTTGGCGCGCGCCCACTGACCCTCGTCGAGGCTGGTTGTCACCTCGGCCAGCTGGTTTTCCAGCGTCTGTGTGGCACGCGTCATGGCGTCAACCCTACAGTTGCCTGCTTTTCTGCGATTCATCGCAGGTTTCGGCCGTCTTTGGGTCGATAACTCGCAGAAAAGCAGGCAGGTCTTAGACTCACCTCGTGACCACCGTATTGCTTCTCGGCTCCGGCGGGCGTGAGCACGCCCTAGGCCGCGCCCTTACCGTCGATCCAACTGTCACCCTCCATATCGCGCCCGGCAACCCGGGGCTCGCTGCCCTCGGCACTAATCACGCCATCGATGCCAGTTCACCCACCGAGGTCGTGGCCTTGGCCCAGGAGGTCGGGGCGGATCTGGTCGTGATTGGGCCGGAGGCGCCCCTGGTGGCAGGTGTCGCCGATGCGCTCCGCGAGGCCGGTTTTGACACCTTCGGGCCTAGCGCCGCGGCCGCCGAGCTGGAGGGATCCAAGGCCTTCGCCAAGCAGGTCATGGCAGCCGCGGGGGTCCCGACGGCGGATGCCCGGATCTGCGAAACCGTCGCGGAAGCTGCCGCCGCCCTCGACACCTTCGGCGCGCCCTATGTCGTGAAGAACGATGGCCTTGCCGCAGGCAAAGGGGTCGTCGTGACCGAGGACCGGGAGACTGCGCTCGCCCACGCCCAGGCATGCGGGCGCGTGGTGATCGAGGACTACTTGGATGGCCCCGAGGTTTCCCTGTTTGCCATCTGCGACGGCCTCCGCGCCCTCCCGCTACTCCCGGCGCAGGACTACAAGCGCGTTGGCGACGGCGACGCGGGCCCCAATACCGGTGGCATGGGCGCCTATTGTCCGTTGCCCTGGGCGCCCGAGGGTCTCGTAGCGGAGATCATGCGCGACGTCATACAGCCCACCTTGGACGAGATGCGCCGCCGCGGCACCCCATTCGTCGGCCTGCTCTATGCCGGATTGGCGCTCACCAGCAAGGGGCTGCGCGTCGTCGAGTTCAACGTCCGCTTCGGCGATCCCGAAACCCAGGCGGTGCTGGCACTGCTCAAGACGCCGCTAGTCGACGTGTTGCGCGCGGCCGCACGAGGAGAACTGGGAACGATCCCAGAGCTGGAGTGGCACGACGGCGCCGCGGTGATCGTGGTCTCTGCTGCCGCCGGCTACCCGGGCACGCCGAATACCGGCGGGCGGATCGTGTTGCCCGCTGACCGCTCGGACGCCCATATCCTGCATGCGGGCACCCGATACGACGGAGAAATGCTGGTCGCCGCTGGCGGCCGAGTGCTGGGTGTCGTCGGACGTGGCGCGGACCTGGACGCAGCCCGGAAGGCTGCCTACGGATTGCTGGCCGAGGTCGACTTCCCCGACGGTTTCCACCGCACTGACATCGGCATCCCGCACTGACCTATGAGGTGCCACTGTGGGGCAGGGGAGTGGGCCACCTGTTGCCGCCCGCTGCTCGCAGGTGAACGGCAGGCCGATATCGCCGAGGAGCTGATGCGTTCCCGTTACAGCGCCTTCGTTGTCGGCGACGAGAACTACCTGTGGCGAACCTGGCATCCGCGTACCCGGCCAGACAGTGTCGATGCCTCGGGAACGAAGTGGCTTGGACTGCGAATTCTCGACGTGGTCGCAGGCGGTGAGGGTGATAGCCACGGCGTCGTCGAGTTCGAGGCACGGTTCGTCGGCGGCGTGCTGCGGGAACGTTCCCGGTTCGAGCGTCGGGCGGGTCGCTGGTTCTACGTGGATGGCTAGGGCTGGCCTGGTAGCATCAACTAGGAGATTGATGCGAGGTGGTCTTATGGGAAGAACAACGCTGAGCCTTGATGAAGAGGCGGTCGTGGCCGCTCGCGAGCTTGCGCGGCGCGAAGGGCTCACCCTTGGGGAGGCCGTGTCTCGGTTGGTGCGCAGGGGGGCCCAGCAGACGGTGGAGGAGCGTCT
>JBHADA010000060.1:0-9946 GCA_041854805.1 Arachnia sp. | reverse complement strand
GTCGTCGAGCTGGCGGGAGTTCGGGAAGGGCTCGATCCGCGACCGGCTCCCCGACGACTCCCTGCTGCCATGCTCTGACCCGGATGAGCTGTGCCCCGCCTGCGCTACCTTCGGGTTCATCGAGGCCCGCACCGGGGGGCAGCCAAGCGACCAGGCGGAACACAACGCCTACGCCTCCCACCTGCGGTTCGGGGCCTTCGAAACCGACGCGCCGGTGTCGCTGCGTCTGGTGCTGCCCCCGCCGACCCGCTCCCCGCGCCCGAGCGCCGGGGCGTTCTACCTGGAACACCCCGAAACGGAGGGTGAGAATCGGGAGGCGGGTGAGGCCGAGTTCGGGAATCCGGCGTCACGGTGGGGCGGTCGGCTGGACAGCCCCCGGATGCGGCGGATCGCTGGCCGCAAGTTCTACTGGCACGGCCAGGAACCCGAGGGCACGACCCCCACGCCCCGCCAGGTGCGCCGCAATCACTACCCCAAGGAAAGCGACCGCGACTGCCGGGAAACCAGGCGCTGGATCACCGAGGAACCTCCCGTCCTGCGGGGACGGATCCACTTCGAGAACATCGACGCCCGCCAGCTCGGGTTCCTCATGTTCGCCCTTGAACCCCAGGAACTCGCGGAACGCGCCGGTATCACCGTCAACGGCGAACTCGCCACCCACCTCGGTGGCGGCAAGGGCTTAGGCTTCGGCACCGCTGTCGGCCACATCACCGCCACCTGCATCCAGGACGCCGCGGGCAGGTACCGGGCCGACGCGGGGAAGATGGAAGTGGATCCGCACGAGGCCGCCATGCAGGTCCTCGGCACGGGGGCGCCGTGGATCACCGGGCTCATCAAGGCGCTCGGCACCGCCAGCGTCCCCGCCGACCGCATCTGCTACCCGACCATGGGCAACTTCACAAAGCGGGGAAGTGACGCGCAGCAGAAGGACTTCGACAAGAGCTTCGAGTACTACGCCAAGTTCTCCGGCGGTAAGGACAAGGAAACCCGGATGCGAACCCTTCCGAGGATCGACGACCCGATCCAGTACATGAGCAACGAGAACTGAAAGGACTGGAGATGACTTGTTTCGCAGCCATCGGGGTCAAGCAGATCCAGGGTTATCTCGCCCGGTCCCGTCGCCTGTGGGGACGCCGCGGCGCCTCCGACATGCTGGCTTACCTCACCGACACCACCGGGGCCGCCGACCGCATCGAGGAACGCAGCTTCGAGACCGCGGGGGAGATCTTGCAGGGTTTCCCGGGCGTGACGGTCAACGACGAGGCTGTCGATGTCGACTCGGTACTGAACATCCGGGGCGAAGATTCCGGCGAGGTCTGCAAGGCCACCGAGGCCCTCGCGCTCAACCTCAAACTGCACCTACCCGCCGCGCACGTCAACACCAGCCTCCGGGAGGCCGCCTGCTACCGTGACGTCATCCGCGCCGAAGACGAGGGCACTCCTGCGACGACCAGGCAGTACCCGCCGTCGACGATCGAGTTCCCCCTGGCGCACCACTGCGACGAATGCTCCTCGGGCATGGCCTCGGAGGAGACCCCGGTGGGTGACGTAACGCTGCGGCTATGTGGCGACTGCGCATCTCGCGCCCCGGGTGAGGGCCGCAACAGGCTCCTGAATTGGTCCCGGCTGGGTGTTGTCCAGCAGGGGTTCATGGTGGAGCAGGTCATGATTCGCGAGCTCCGGAAGCAGGAGAAATTCGGGAAGCTCAAACAGGTGGAGCACTTCGAGGATTTGGCGCAACTCGGCGACCTCGGCTCCGATGGTTCGCGCACCCACACCGGCAACCACATTGCCACCATCTTCGCCGACGGCAACGGCTTCGGAAAGCTGTTCCGGGAGCTGCGGGCGGCCGCAGCGGAATCGGAGGACGGCCTACAGGAGCTGCGGAGGGTCTCCAAAGCCGTCAAGGATGCCACGAAACAGGCGCTGCAGAAAGCCATCGAGGAGATCACGGACGACCGGGTCGCCGCAGCGAACCGCATGCCCGCCGTCCCGCACATCCTCGGCGGTGACGACGTGCTGGTGACCGTGCCCGCGACCAGGGCATGGCCCTTCCTCATCGCATTCCTGAAGCACCTGGAACGGGAATCGGGCAGCGGCGCTTTCGGGCTTGGGGCGGGGAAGGTCAGCTTCTCCGCAGGCATGGTGATCTGCAAACTCGCCTACCCCATCGGCGACCAGGTGGAACTGGCCGCCGCTCTGCTGCGCACCGCCAAGGAAGCGGTGAAGGGAGAGGGCTGGTCCTTTGCGTGGCTGGACGTCACCAACGAGGGGCCCAAGCCATCGAAACGATTTCGAACTCTCGACTGCTGGGGGCGGATCGAGGAGCTCCGGGACCTGGCGCGTCGGCTCGGAGACGACGAACGCGGCAACGCGGCGCGCGCGGCTCTGCGCCAGGAACTGCGGATCAGGGACGAGCAGGAACGCACCCTGCACCTGAGACACCGGGCCGGCAGGCTGCCCGGGGCCGCGGACCTCTTGAACGCGGCCTTCGGAAGGAACTGGGAGCGGGCCACGAACCAGGGAACCGAGGAACTTCTGACGGTACTGAACATCATGAGGTGGTACGCATGACGACGACCAAGACCGGGATCGAGCTGGAAATCCGCTTCAACACCGCCTTCCGTATCTCTCAGGGATACGGGCAGGGCGAGGTTGACGACGTGATCGACGAGGAGAACCCGCTGCCGGCCACGTCGCTGAAAGGCGTCATGAGGGACGCCGCCCGCATGGTCCTGCCGGGAAGACGACAAGGCGACAAATACATCGACCATCCCCTGGTGGACGCCGTCTTCGGAAAACGCGGCAGCGGCAGCTCCCCGTGGAACTTCTCGGACGGGAAACTCGACTACACAGATGATCCCCGGGAGCAGATCCGCGTGCGGGCCCGGGTGGCCATCGACGAACAGCGCCGCGCCCGAGCCGGGGCGTTGTTCTTCGCGGAGGAACTGCACGCGGACCGGGCCACTGCGACGATCTCCCTGACACAGCCCCTGCCCCCGGAGGAACTGGACAAACACGTCGCGCTGCTGCACGTCGCCGCACGGTTGGTCGATGGGATCGGTGCCGACCGGCGTCGCGGCCTTGGGTGGGTGAGCATCACCACCGACACCGACGACATCGAGGTGATGGTCAACAGGATCGAGCGGGCCAAGGATGAGCAGGCCAGGAACGAGCGGGTCAGGAGCGAATCATGAGCTGGTGGCGGGTAACTGTGAAAAGCGAACAAGCGATCGTCATCGGCACCGGGGCTACCCGGGCCTTCCACACCCCGAGCCTCGGATACATCCCCGGCTCCACGCTGCGCGGGGCGCTGGCCGCGGCCTGGCGGATTCGGTACGGCGACCCGGACCTCGTCTTCCGGAAAACCTTCGACCACTCGGTGCGGTTCGGACCCCTGCTTGCCGTGACGGGCGACGTCGCCAGCCAGTCGGTGCTGCGCCGCAAGTACACCCCCGGCGCCGACGAATACGTCGACTGCGCCTTCGAGGAGGCGGGGGATGCTGTGGGGGATCACCTCAGGGGTGACGTGATTTGGGGCGATGAGGACGCCTTGAAGGTAGTGACCTGCACCGCCATTGACCCCGAGAAACGCACCGCGCTCGACGGAAACCTGTTCTCTCGCGAGGCCCATCGTCGTCGGCAGACCTACCGCGGCCTAATCCACGGCGACGAGAACTTGGTCGGGATGCTCGCGGAGCTGAAGTCCGCCAGCATCGGGGGTCGCAGGAGCGTCATGGGGCGTGCCAGGATCCAGATCGAATCGACACAACCACCAGAGCCGCCCACATCGGGGGATGTGGTGCTGCGCACCCTGTCGCCAACGATCCTCCTAGACGATGCAGGAGCACCCAGCCTTGACTGGGAGGCGGCCTTCAAAGACTTCGACGTCGTGGGTGCCTGGGGTGGCAGGCTCGCCGGTGAGGGGATCAGCGGCTGGCACATGGCCTCAGGCACCCCGAAACCCGGGGACATCGCCATTGCGCCCGGGGCAGTCGTGAAGCTGCGGGAACCCGGCCGGGACAAGCTACTGGAGCTGCTGGAACGCGGCCTCGGGACCCGCAGGGCCGAGGGCTTCGGATGGCTCGAACAGGTGACGAAACCCTGGCGGCCTCCCGGCCGGAACCCCGGCGGGGAACGGATCGGGGGCGTCGCTAACCCGGATCTCGACGCCGTGCTCGGTTGGCCGTCGGAGGACCGCAGGGCGGTGGCGGAATGGCTGCAGGAACTGCGGGAGGGTGCTGACACCGAGCCCCTGGAGGGCAGGCGCGCCTGGCTCAACTTGACTGACGGCCGACGAGCGGTGGCCCGGCGCGTGATTCGCGACACCCCCCAGGCGCAGCGCAACGCGTGGGCATCGAGGCTACGAGAGGAACGGAACTGACATGATCCTCACCTACATCCGAGTGACGATCCGCCCGTTGGGGCCGTGGCGCGTCGGGGCGGTCGGGAATGACCAGTCCGCGCTTGAAGCGCTGCGCGACGCCGACGGGAAACCGGCGCTGCCGCCGTCGAGCCTGGCCGGTTCCTTCCGGGCCGGCATCGACGAGGCCGCCCGGGAACTCCTCATGGGCCAGGCGAAAACCACGAACGGAAAACCGGAGTTCTTCGCCTCCGCGCTGTGGTTCCTGGGCACCAGGCTCGCCGGCGGCGGGGACGGGCAGCCGGAGATCAGGAGCCGCACCGCCACCGCCGTCGACCGGAACCGTCGCGCGGCCCGCAACCACGGGTCGCACGACGTCGAGGAGGTCTACGACACCGAGACCATCCAGCTATACCTGCGGCACGAGGGCGATCCCGCGGAAGCGTTGCGCCTGCTCGGTCAGTGGCGGGTCACCATCGGAGGCGGAATCAGCACGGGCCTCGGCCGCGCGGAAGTCACGGCCATCCAGTACCGCACCCTGGACCTGTCGCACCCCGCCGACCTGCTGGCCCGGGTCTCCCTGCGGGATGCCGGACCGGACGCAATCGACGAACTGCTGCAGGACGGCGTCGAACATGCGGTGACCGCCGGGGAATCACCCACCCTCCTGGAGTCGACGGTCCGCGTTGAGGGACTGAATCTTCCCACTCAGAAGCTGGCGGATCCACTGAGGCCGGAGGATCACTGGTTCCATGGCACCCGGTGGAAGGGGATTCTCCGGGGCCGGGTGGAGTACATCGGACGCAGCCTCGGTCTACACGTATGCGGCGCGGAGGATCAGCAGTGGCGCGGCTGCGGGAGGTGCGCCGTCTGCGAGGTCTTCGGCTCCGGGGAAACCGGGGTGGGGAAGTGGAGTTTCCACTTCACCCCGCTGAAACCCGACCGGCAATCGCAGCGGACCCGCAACGCCATCGACCGTTTCACAGGAGGGGTGGCAGAGAAGAAACTCTTCCCCGAAAGGACTGTGACCTCCCGGGCGCGGCTGGTGATCGGATGCCTGAGCGGCGCCGAGGAGCACCACGCCTGGGTATTGAGGGCGCTTCTGCTGGCGCTGCGGGACATGCAGGAGGGATACCTCGGCATCGGGGGCCGGACCTCGACAGGGCTCGGCTCGGTGCGTTTCGAGGACCTGCGGCTCGGCGAGGAGTTCCAACGCTTCGGACTGGCAGTGACCAGCCTAGAGACGATCGAGGGCGTCACCGAGGCGGAGATCGCACTGGAACATGGCCACCGGTCGCGGGAGGAAACGGAGACGAAGGAGGAGCGGCAGTATGCCTAGGCGGAAACGAATCACTGAGACCCGCTACCTTTCCGGTCAGGGGGAGGTGGAGTGGTCCCAGCTCCGGGAGGCCGCGCGTGGTCTCACCTGCGCCTGGGCCGACTATGAGGGTTTCCACATCGGCCCCTGCCCCGACGATGCGCCCCCATACAGCCACATCTGGGGGTGGAGCAGTGACGGGGAGGTGCTGCTGCGCGGCCGGATCGACGCGGGCAGGGTGACCGCGGGATGGCTGCGGAAATCCCCGGTCGGCGGGGACAAGGAGAGGGAGGTGACCACCGTCACCAGGCAGGTCATCACATGGAATCCCGCCAACGAACGCCTGAAGATCAACTTCTCGGACGAACATGGGAATGGCTGGCCCGAAAGAATGCAATCGGTTGAGACGTTGGGAGAAAACCCGGTCACATTCATGAAAGAAGAGGGGCCTTCCTGAAGTCGGTTGGGGCGGGCTCCGAAGACGAGCGACCAATATCGAACCCCCGCTCCCAGGACAACCGCCCCAGCCCGGTGTCTGGCCCTCCGTTGGGGCGCCAGTTGGCTCGTTCGATTCCCGGTGTCGGGCATGGTGCCGCGCATCGTATTGTCCGAACCCGACGCGGAGAGCCTGCGCGTGGTCGACCCAACTCGCCCCGACGATCCGCATCTGGTCAGGGATGTGCCCCTCGTCGTCGGCGCAGCCTGGCTCGGCGTCGATCCGCCCCTGCCCGAACCGCAGGCTGGAACCGTGTACATCACCAGCCGTGTCGTCGCTGAGCACTTCCCGGAACGCAAGGATCTCGTCTGGCCGGATGGCTTGGTCAGGGATGAGCACGGAGAAGTGGCTGCGGCCCGCCGTTTCGCATGTCTCTGTTCGATGGAGCAGGAGGCGATGGGCGCGTCTGGGTGAGAAGCCGATGCCGGGGTTCATGGTGCCGGCGCCCATCGCTCGCGGAGCCAGCCCAGCTCCACGATTCCGGTGCTGGTGGAACTGAGTTGGCTCGGGCGTCGCATCGACCCCACCACTCAGGACCAGGAGGCTGGACTGCAAGACCTCAATGAAACGGATTGCATCCATGCGGCGGGAGTACCAGGCCGTCTGAGTGCCTCCGCAGAGCAATGTGGGCTTCGTGTGTGGCAGGCCAATCAGGCGAAGTGGTCGGCGAGGTCGTCGAGGAACTCCTTGAGCTCGCCTAGTTTGCGGGGGGCTCCGGGGTAGCGGGCGGCCATGCGCTTGGGAACGTCGAGGGCTCGCTCACGCAGATCAAGGCCGCTCTGCGTGAGGGAGATGACACGTCGACGTTCGTCGTCGCGGCCGCGGGTGCGGGTGATGAAGCCTGCGTCCTCCATGCGGCGCAACAGCGGCGTCAGGGTCCCGCTGTCGAGGCCGAGTTGGGCGCCGATGTCGTTGACGCTCAAAGGCGCATTTGCCTGCCACAGGACGAGCATCACGAGGTACTGGGGGTAGGTCAGGCCCAGGTCGTCTAGGAGGGGGCGATATGCCCGGGTGACAGCTCGGCTCGCGCGGTAAAGGGAGAAGCACAGCTGGCGGTCGAGGTTGAGCGTGTCATCGTGCATGTAGGAAAGCTACAGCACCCAACTATATTGTGCACAATTAAAATGTGTACTATGGTTCTGCCTGTGGTGACGTGCAGTCGCCGCCACCATCAGACCCCAGCGGAGCTACCTGGGAGCGCCACATGATCGAAATCGAGCCCTTGTACACCACCGAGGCCATCGCCACCGGCGCGGGCCGTGACGGCCACGTCCAGACCGCAGATGGCCGCGTCTCGCTTGACCTAGCCATCCCGAAGGAAATGGGTGGCAATGGCAACGGCGCCAACCCCGAGCAGCTCTTCGCCGCTGGCTATGCCGCCTGCTTCCACTCCGCCCTCCAGGTCGTCGCCCGCCAGGCAAAGAAGGATCTTGGTGACTCCTCCGTGGGCGCCCGTGTCTCCATCGGCAAGGCGGGTGAGGGCTACGGTCTGGCCGTTACGCTCGAGGTCCTCATCCCTAACCAACCCCACGACGAGGCACAGCAACTGGCCGACGCCGCGCATAAGGTGTGCCCCTACTCCAATGCCACGCGCGGCAACATCCGCGTCGACATCGTTGTCGCTGACGACTGACGGCATCGCCCGAGATCGACCGATCCGGCCACCGCACGGCCCGAACCCGCCAGGGTGTAGGGTCGTGCTTGTGTGCGGGTGAGGTCCGTAGCGAGGTTGGCGATGACCGGGATGCGGACCTAGTGGTGACGTTGCGGTATCCGGGCCTGCCCACAGGTAGACCGGTCTTGGGCGGCCGCAGATCAAGCAGCGTCGGCTGGTGCAGTTGCGCGCCGAACTGTTTTCCCTCTGAGAGGCGCACAAGTTGAGTTTGGCCGTCAAAGCTGAAGGTGCAGCCGGAGCGCATCGTCAAGTTGAGCCATCAAGCGCACGGAAAGGCGCCCGAGCACCGGGCCTACTCGCCCGACAGATACCGCGCGAACCTGCTCGGCCTGGGCCTTAGAGTCCAGTCGAATGCCGACCTCATCGGCAGGGAGCAACACCTGAAACGGGAAGACACGGGCGGTGTTGCTGCTGATGGGAACGATCGTGACGACACCTCGACCCAGCCGCGCTGCAGTGGCGTTGGCACGGTCGTTGCTAACGACGACGGCCGGACGACGCTTGTCGGCTTCGCCGGTCTTCGCGGGCTCAAGATCGACCAGCCGGATCTCGCCGCGCAGCATCAGCCCACCCCGTCAGCGAAGGTCACCGTCCAGGCTTCGGCGTCGCCCGACTCCTCCCACTCCTGCCACGCCGCCGCGTAGGCATCGTCCAACTCGGGGTCTCCCAGCAGCTTGATCGCTTGCTGGATCGCCGCGGAGCGGGACCTCAAACCGGCTGAGCGGGCGTACTTATCGAGCGCCTCAACATCGGCTGGGGACAGACTCACGCTCAGCTTCACCTGACTCATACCACCACGGCACTACTCAAGTCGCACCCGATCCAGGGGCAAGTGCTCGGTTAGGGTAAGGGACCAAAGCCAATTGACGCCTCATCTCACCGTGGCTTGCCCCACTGCCATGACCCGCACCGGAGCGTTCAACTTGCGTACTGCGGGGCCAGGGCCTCCATCTGCTCGATCACCAGCTTCACCGCGCCCGGCGCCTTATCTGGCGGATAGTTGTAGCGGCGCAACAGACGCTTGACTTCGGCGCGCAGCTTCGCCTGGACGTCGGCGCGGCGGGTCCAGTCGGTGCGGGTGTCGCGCCGCATGATGCCCACTAGGTCGCGGGCGATCTGGGCCAGGGTGTCGGTCCCCTGCTGCAGCACAGCCGAGTCGTTCTGGCTGACCGCATCGTAGAACGCCAACTCGTCGTGGCTCAGCGGCGGGCTGAACCGCTTGCCCCGGTCGGACTCCCCCGCCACGTCCTGGGCTAGGTGGAACAGTTCCTGCATGACCTCGGCCGCGGTGAGCTGCTGGTTGGTGTAGCGGATCATCAAATCCTTGATCCGCTCGCTGAACGCCTTGCGCCGCACCACGTTGTTCGACGTCGCCCGGTTGGCCTCCTCCACCAAGAGATCACGCAGCGCCTCAATCGCCAAATGCGCCCGGTCGCCCTTCGCGGCCCGGTCCAGCGTCTCGGCCTTCAAGCTACGGATGTCTGGACGCTCCAAACCCGCCACCTGGTAGATGTCGGTGATCTCACCGGCCGCGGTAGCCTCAGCCACGGTCCCGCGCAACACCCGAATGATCTCCTCCGGGACAGCCTCACCATGGGCCTTTCGGGCGGCGGCGTCGAACTTGGCCATCCAGACGCGCACCTCCTCGTAGAAGCGCACCTCGGCATGCAGGTCGGTCAGGTTCGTCGAGCCGGAGGCCAGCGCCCACATCCTATTCAGTTGCCCGGACAGGGTGCGGTAACGGTCGGCCAGTGTCGGCTGCCCCTCCGCCACCTGATTGCCGGGGGTGTGCGTGGAACGCAGGTAGTTGACAGCACCGCCGACGGCCTTCATCGCCCGGTCCCGCTGGTTGCTTGCCATGATGGCTCGCCACTCGAAACCATCCAGCAGGCGACGCAGCGCCATGACAAGCTCTCGGGCAGCAGCTACTGCCTGCTCCATGTCGCGGCCCATCGGCCGGTCTCTCTGGTCGCTGGGACTGTACTCCCGCAGCGCCTCCCGCAAATTCTCGGCCAGCGGCGCGTAGGCGATCATCAGGCCGTCCTGTTTGCCTCGGAAGGTGCGGTTGACGCGGGCGAGGGTCTGCATCAGCAG
>JBHADA010000059.1:0-9283 GCA_041854805.1 Arachnia sp. | reverse complement strand
CGGGACCCTCTGTC
Organism: Arachnia sp.; assembly: GCA_041854805.1. GTDB lineage: Bacteria > Actinomycetota > Actinomycetes > Propionibacteriales > Propionibacteriaceae > Arachnia. Next base: position 9,269 of record JBHADA010000059.1, on the reverse strand, counting down.
AGGGGAATTGTTGGGACTGACAAGTGACGACGCGGTGTCGCGACCTGCTCGTCGCGGGCCCGCGAAGTGTCTGTCGTTGGCGGCTCAGGCGGTCTCGGCCTTCTTGCCCACGAACTTGTCGACGATTGCCGCGATCGCCCCGTCGCCGGTGACGTTGGTCGCAGTACCGAAGGAGTCGATGGCGATGTAGGTGGCCACCATGATGCCTACCTGTGACTCGTTGAAGCCCAGCATCGAGCTGAGCAGGGCCGACGCCGTGACGATAGCGCCGCCCGGCACCCCCGGCGCGGCCACCATCATGACTCCCAGCATGCACACGAACCCGAACATCGTGGCCACGTGGATCTCCATGTCGAACAGCATCATCACCGCCAGCGAGAAGCAGGTGATCTTGATCGTCGATCCAGCCAGGTGGATGGTGGCGCACAGCGGGATGGTGAACGACGCCACCGGCGCCGACGTGCCCGACTTGATCGACTGGCGCAGCGTCACCGGGATCGTCGCGGCCGACGACGAGGTGCCCAGGGCTGTGACGTAGGCCGGCAGCATCGTGATCAGCATCCGCACTGGGTTGCGCCCGGTGACGGCGCCCGCCACTAGGTACTGCAACGCGAGCATGAGCCACGTCAGCACGAAGACGAACACCACCACGCCTAGGAACGTGACGATGACGCTGGCCACCTGGCCGCCCTTGGTCATGTTGAGGAAAATGCCGAAGATGTAGAGGGGCAGCAGCGGGACGATCACCTTCGAGATCACCAGATTGACCACCTGGCGGAACTCCTCAAAGCCCCGGCGCAGCGCGTCGCTCTGTAGCGCGGTCATGCCCACGCCCATGATGAACGCCAGCACCAGCGCCGTCATCACTCCGAAGAGGGGCGGGATCTCCAGCGTGAAGTACGGGCTGAGGAGGGCGTTTTCCGGATTGCTCAGTTCGCCAGGGTTGCTGGGTAGCACCCGGGGCAGCACCAGCAACGACGCGCCCAGCCCCATGAGGCCGGCGATGATGGTGGAGCAGTAGGCGATGCCCGCCGTCAAGGCCAGCCACTTGCCTGCGCCCTTGCCGAGCTCCCCGATGGCGGGGGCAATCAGCCCGACGATGATGAGCGGGATCGCGAAACTCAGGAATTGGCTGAAAAGCCCGTTGAAGGTCACGAACACCCGGATCACCGAACCGGGAAGGAGCAGTCCGAGCACAATGCCTGCGAGGATGGCGACGAAAATCTGGGGGAGGAGGCCAAAGCGTGGGCCGGTCCGCTGCTCTGCGTTCATGCCAGGAACCGTAGCCGTAGTCGCAGCGGCTGGAATCCAAAGCCGCATTTTGCTCTTGCGAAGACGCGTGGGCAGCCCCCGAAAGATCGGCCAAATTTCATCAGCGTAGAATTGCGTTATTGGCCGGCGTGGCGCCGGCTGACGTGATGAGGAGGAACCATGGCCGAGACCACACCAACCAGCAAGTCCAGCGTCCATCTCCAGCTCGTGGAGGCACTCCCCGTGGTGGCCGGGTCCATCACGTCGCGGGTCCTCGTCAACAATCCGCTGCTGCGCGTGGTCCACTTCACCCTCGACGAGGGAGAGCAACTCACCGAGCACACCTCCCCGCGGGCGGTGGTGGTGCAACTTCTGGACGGCGACATGGCCTTCACCGTCGATGGGGAGGAAACGACGCTCGCCGCCGGCGATGTCGTCTATCTCGCCCCGGGGGCGCCGCATGCCCTGCGGGCTCTCTCGCCCTGCCGGATGGCGCTGGTGATGGTGGACCTCGAGGGAGCCGGACAATCGTGACTGGGCAGGGGGCAGGCAAGCCGGGCCTAGCGCAACGGGAACGCGACGAGGAACGCACCATGCAGGGCCACTGGCTGCTCGCATCGCTCGGTAAGCGGGTACTTCGCCCGGGTGGGCTTGGTCTTACTCGCCGGCTTCTTGCCGCCGCGGCGCCCAAGCTGGGCGACCACATCGTCGAGTTCGGCCCCGGGGTCGGGCACACCGCGCGCCGGCTTCTGGCCGCGAAACCGTCGGCTTACGTCGGCGTTGATCCGAATCCGGAAGGCAGGGTGAGCCTCGAGAGGGTGATTCGGCGATCGCCGGGAGCCATCGTCATCACCGCCGATGCCGCCGATACCGGGTTGCCCGGTGGTTTGGCGGACCTCGTGGTCGGGGAGGCGATGCTGACCATGGCGTCCCAGAAGGACAAGGCCGCCATCGTGGCCGAGGCAGCCAGGCTGCTCGCCCCTGGCGGGCGCTACGCCATCCACGAATTGGCGCTCACTGACATCGCCTCTAATCCAGATGCGTCTGGACGGGGGGAGGCCGGCAAGGCCATCTCGCGCGAGATCAGGGTGGGCGCGCGGCCGCTCAAGCTAGAGGGATGGGCCGCGCTGCTCGAGGATGCCGGCCTTGACATCGCGTGGACTGGGACGGCGCCCATGCGGCTGCTTGAACCCACGCGTCTTGTCGCCGATGAGGGCTTGGGCATCGTCCGTTTTGCCTGGCGGTTGCTGACCCGCCCGAAGGCCCGTGCCCGGGTACGGGCCATGCGACGCGGTTTCCGTGAGCGCCGCGACGAGTTGGAGGCGGTGGCGATCGTCGCCGTCAAGCGCGGGCGGCCTGACTGAGCGTCATCCTGGCGAATCGGCTTCGCCGCGTCACCCGCACGGGGCCGCGCCCCGTGGGGCCGAAGGGATTCGGATCTCGCTTCGCTCGACGCTTCTTGCTTCCGTGACAGGCGGCTGCGCCGCGTTCACGGTACTCGACCGGCGGGTATTTTCGGTTCAATAGCTGGTCGCTATGTTTATTGGCCGCGCGGTGGAATGATCGGGGGGGGCCGCCGGCCTCAGAATTCCAAGAAATCAAGGAGTCCCATGAAGTCCGTCCTGTTCCTCGTCGGCAGCAATCGCGATGGCTCGTTCAACCAGCGCCTCGCTGATCAGGTGGCCGAGTTGCTGCCTGAGGGCGCATCGGCAGTCAGGTTCGACCAGCTCGACCAGTTGCCCGTCTTCAGCCAGAACCTCGAGACCGAGGTGCCGTTGACGGTACTCGATCTTCGTGCGGCCGTTTCCAGCGCCGACCTCCTGGTCATGGTCACGCCAGAGCACAACGGCGGCCCCAGCGCCCTGCTGAAGAACGCTCTCGACTGGATCTCGCGTCCCCGCGGATCGTCGGTGCTTCAGGACAAGCCCGTGCTCGTGCTCGGCGCCACCCCGTCGCAGATGGGCACCGCGCAGGCCAGGGAGGTGCTGCTCACCAATCTCAAGTTCGCCATGGCCGCGCCCATCGAGGAGACCTTCGGGCTGGCCAATGCGCATGAGCACGAGGAGCTTCCCGCCGAGATCGCCGATGCGATCCGGTCCGCGTTGGCGACGGCGCTCGCCTAAGAGCCGCCGTCCGAGGTTGGCCGTCCAGCTCACGGCCGGTAGAGTGGCGCATTGGCCGCCCAGGCGGCCATGCCCTCCTGCCGCGGGAACGACTCGCGGCCGTTAGTCCGAAGGAGGTGGGGCTGAAGCATGCGTAAGTACGAAGTCATGGTTCTCATCGATTCCGATGTCGACGAGCGCCAAGTACCAGCGCTCATCGACAAGCACCTTGAGGTGATCACCAAGGGCGGCGGCGCCGTCGACGACGTCGACCACTGGGGACGTCGCCGGTTGGCCTACGACATCAACAAGAAGTCCGAGGCGAGCTACGTCGTCATCCGGCTGACTGCGGAGCCCGCGCTTGTCGCGGAGCTGGACCGCCTCATGTCGATCGACGAGAAGGTCGTGCGCACCAAGGTGCTGCGGATCCAGGACTGAACTTATCCACCGCTCCCGGTAGGCCAGGAAATCTGTCGGAATCCGAGCCGACGATGGCAGCCGAGAGCTAGTCCGACCAGGAAAAGGCAAGAACATGGCAGGCGAAACACCCATCACCCTCATCGGTAATCTGACGGCGGACCCCGAGCTGCGGTTCACGCCCAACGGCGCCGCCGTCGCCAACTTCACCGTGGCCTCGACGCCACGGATCTTTGATCGCCAAACGGGCGAGTGGCGCGACGGGGACACGATGTTCCTCGACTGCCAGGTGTGGCGCCAGTACGCCGAAAACGTGACCGAATCCCTCACCAAAGGCATGCGGGTCATCGTCAACGGGCGGCTGAAGTCGCGCAGCTACGAGACCCGTGAGGGTCAGCGACGCACCGTGTTCGAGGTCGACGTCGAAGAGGTCGGTCCCGCCCTGCGCTACGCCACCGCCAAGGTCACCCGCACCACGTCGGGTGGCGGTGGCGGCGGAAGCTGGCAGGGCAACCAGGGCGGCGGGCGCCAGCAGGAACCGCAAGATCCATGGGCGAGCAGCGGCTCGTCCGGAGGTAACCGCGGAGGCAACGACCCATGGGGTCAGGCCCAACCCGAAGAGCCCCCGTTCTGATCATCGCTCACTAGCCCTAGGGCGAGGGCCGAGGAGGCGTCGCCCTGAGCTGGCACATTCCGTCGCGAGACGGGCTTCAACCAAGTAAGGAGCACCATAATGGCCGGTCCACAGCGCAAGTCTGTGAACAAGAAGAAGATCATGCCGGTGAAGACGACCCGCGTCGCCAACATCGACTACAAGGACATCACCACGCTGAAGAAGTTCATCTCCGAGCGTGGCAAGATTCGCGCCCGCCGCGTCACTGGGCTTTCCGTCCAGGACCAGCGCAAGGTCGCCCTCGCCGTGAAGAACGCGCGCGAGGTGGCCCTGCTGCCCTACGCGTCGACGGCTCGCTGATCGGAGGAGTGAACAGATGAAGCTCATTCTCACCAGCACCATCGACAAGCTCGGTATCGCCGGCGACGTCGTTGAGGTCAAGGACGGCTACGGCCGCAACTACCTGCTGCCCCAGCGCAAGGCGATCCGCTGGACCCGAGGCAACGAGAAGCAGATCGAAGGCATCAAGCGCGCCCGCGACGCCCGCGAGGTGCGCGGCGTGGAGCACGCCCAAGAACTGCGCGCCCAACTCGAAGGGCTCACCGTCTCCGTGGCGGCCGCCGCGTCCGACCAGGGCCACCTGTTCGGCTCGGTGACGGCCAACGACCTGGCTGTGGCCGTGAAGAAGGCCGGAGGGCCGACGATCGACAAGCGGGCCGTGTCGTTCGCCAAGCCGGTGAAGTCGGTGGGCAACCACGTTGCTGCCGTCAAGCTGCACAACGCGGTCACTGCGCACGTCACCTTCGACGTGGTCGCCAAGTAACTCCGCTGACCTCGAGGCCCCGGTTCGCCGGGGCCTCATTGGTTTCCGGCAGCGGTATGGCTTGCCTGAGGCGTTACCTCTAGTGAGTGCTCCCATGAAGGAGCACACTGGGTGTATGACCGACAACGAAACCGTCCGCCATCGCACCGTCCTCAAAGGCATCTCCAGCCGGGCTTGGGAGCATCCCGCCGACCGGGGGGCGCTCGTGGCCCTGCGCAAACTCAAGGGCTTCGACACCGTCATCCGCAAGTTCTCGTCGCTGATCAACGAGCGCATGATCAAGATGCAACTCCTCGGTTCCAGCGTGCGCGTCTCGGAGCGGCAATTCCCCAAGCTGCATCGGCTCTACGCGGAGGCCGCCACCTCCCTCGACGCGCAATCGCTGCCCGAGCTGTACGTCTTGGCGGACCCAACACTCAACGCCATGACCATCGGCGTCGATAGCCCCAAGATCGTGCTCAATTCGGGGTTGGTTGATCTCCTAGACGAGGACGAGCTCCGATTCGTCCTGGGACACGAGTTGGGGCACGCGCTGAGTGGGCACGCCGTCTACCGCACTCTCTTGGCCTACTTGATGCTGCTCACGTCGGCATTCTCCAGCGTGCCCTTCGGGTTCATCGGGCTGCAGGCCATCCGGATGGCGTTGGCGGAATGGGCGCGCAAGTCCGAACTCTCCTGCGACCGGGCCGGTCTGCTCGCCACCCAGGATCTTCCCGCGGCCATCCGCGTCAACATGAAGCTCGCCTCCGGCGGCCACCTCGAAGACCTGGACCAGACCGAGTTCCTAGCGCAGGCTCGCGAGTATGAAGAGTCTGAGGACCTGCGCGACTCCGTCATGAAGCTGCTGCTCGTGGAGAACGCCACCCACCCGATGAACGTGGTGCGGGCGGGGGAGTTGCGGCGCTGGGTGGACTCCGGCGCCTACGGCGAGATCCTCGCGGGCGATTACCCCAAGCGCGCCGACGACAAGGACGCCAAGATCTCCGCCGAGGCAGCCGCGGCGGCCGAGTCGTACAGCAAGGCCTTCAACGAGAGCGAGGACGCCCTCGCCAAGCTCCTGCGCGACTTGGGCGACGGGGTCAGCGGGCTCGGGAAGTGGGTTGCCGACAAGTTCAAGCCCGCCGGGAATTCATAGGCGCCAGACGCTTGGACGCCCCGCGCCGGGAGGCTGTGGCCGACCCCCGGCGAGAGCCCTGGCGCTCGCCGCCACGCCGATGCGGGTGACGGCGCGGGGCTCGTGGGCGGCGACCGCGCGTACCGCCGACGATACGCAAAGTGGCCGACGGTCCAGCCGTCTGACCCCGGTCCTTTCTTAGGATCGGACCATGATCGTTTGGACGCGCTGGGGAATCGTCATGGTTTTGGGCTTGCCGGTTGCGGCAGTCATAGTGTACGCCTTGCTACACCTGTTCGGCCTCAACCCCAATGAACAATCCCCTCACGCAACTACTCTATTCGGGGTGAGCCTCATGCTGGCCGGGGTCGTCATGTACTTCGTGGAGCGCTACCTCGTCCGCGGCTGGCTTGACCGTCCCAAGCCGGTTTGGACCACGGTCCCTCTGCTCCACCCCTACGTCGATCAGACCGGCCGCACGCAGACCCAGCAGGCCGTGCAAGCCGTCGACGAGCAGGGCCAGCCGATTATGCAACACTTCCGGTCCACGCTGTTCTTCATCCCCACGCCAGCCTGGCCCTTCATATACGCGATCCTCGGGCTTGGCATCGCCATCTACCATGGCTTCATCATCCTCACCTCGTCCGGATAACCCGCCGTGTGCTCGTCGGCCCGTCGCAGGCATCCCATGAGGACGACTGTGCGGGCCTTGGGACCGTCGGCATTCGATACCAAATTCAAGTAGATCGCCGGTGTTCGGCAGAAGGAAGCCGTGCATGAGAGGGAGCGACACTAGCGATTCTTCGATTGGCCTATCCTCGTGATAGAAATTTGACGACCGCCCACAAGGGAAACCATGGGTGTCTCGGACTCAATAGCCGGGGATCGTTTGCCCCGACGAGACGCCCGACACGTCTCTGATTGGAGAGTGGATTGGACGTCAAGAGAACATTAATGGCCATCCTAGGCGCTGTCGGCGTTTTCATCGCGGTGCGCCTATTCCGCGCTGGCGGAGATACTGACGGAAGCCTCATCCCCATGATCATCGCTGTCGTGGTGCTGCTCGCCATCATCCTGGTGTGGATGAAGCTCGGCTCGGCAGGTATCCAGAAGGTGATTATGGCGGAGAGGCAGGCGGATCCCCAGGTGCTGGTATGGGGCGGTTACCACGTCCCTCAAGGCACTAAGCGGAAGGCCGTCGCCGTCGGCCTGCTGAAGAACAAGGCGGTCCTCGCGGCCGGCCGTGGCAGTGTGCGGCTCTATACCAAGGGCCCGCAGGAGCTCGGAATTTCTCAGCAAATTCAACAATCCGATATCCGCGACATCACGCTGGGTAAGGCGCCGATCACCACCGAAGAACTGTTCACCGTCGTGATCAACGGACCTACCACAGTGATCGAGGTGGTCGTGCAATCCGATGAGAAACTCGGACAAATGTCCGCCGGTAAGCGCGAGGGAACCTTCGCGATCGTGAACAATCTGCGTGCCTGGATGGGGTGGCCTCCTCAACAGAACCCCAGCGTGTAGCTGACCCGTCCGAAGCCAACCGCTTCGGGCACCCCTCGACGGTGGGGGCCGGACGAACCAGCGCCGGCCCCCACCGTCGTGTGTATGGGCTCTGCCCCCGCTGGCCGAGCCCTACTCGACCTGCGGGGTTTCGCCGCGGTGACTTCACATCGAGATAGTTTTGTGGCAGAGTTAAGGTCGAGCGAAACCAACGGAGGTTCCCGCATGTCTCACCCTTCGGTGTCGGCCGCCCCAGAAGGCCGACGGAAACGATCCGACATGGGCCTTGCCCTCGTCATGATCACCCCAGCCCTGATCGGCTTCCTCGTGTTCCTGCTGTGGCCCACCCTCCGCGGCATCTACCTGAGCTTCACCGACTTCAACCTGCTCACCGAGCCGCGGTACACCGGCCTGACCAACTACGTCCGGCTCCTCGAAGACCCCGTGTTCTGGAACGCCGCCAAGGTGACCCTCCTCTATGTGGTCATCAACATCGGCGTGCAGACCGTGGTGGCGTTGCTCATCGCCGTGCTCATGCACCGGCTGACCCAATCAACGCTCGTGCGCGGCCTCGTGCTGACCCCCTACCTGGTCTCCAACGTGGTCACCGCCCTGATCTTCCTATGGATCCTTGACACCCAGCTCGGCATCGGCAACCACATGCTCGCCTCCATCGGGCTGGACCGGATCCCCTTCTTCAACCAGGAAGCCACGGTCATCCCCACTATCGCGCTGGTCAACGTGTGGCGGCACATGGGCTACACCGCGCTACTGATCTTCGCCGGGCTCCAGATGATCCCGAACACGGTCTACGAGGCCGCCAAGGTGGACGGGGCAAGCGAGTGGCGCATGTTCTGGCGCATCACCATGCCTCTCCTGCGGCCGATCCTGGCGCTGGTGCTCATCATGACGATCATCGGCTCCTTCCAAGTGTTCGACACCGTCGCCGTCACTACCGCCGGCGGCCCCGTCAATGCGTCCCGGGTGCTTCAGCTCTACATCTACGACATGGCCTTCGGACGGTTCCAGTTCGGATACGCATCGGCCCTGTCCGTGGCGTTGCTCATCATCCTGCTCACCGTGACCGTCATCCAATACCGGCTCACCCGCGCCGGCGAGACCGACCTGAACTGAGGCTGCCATGACCGCGACCACAGAGACCGACAAGACCGGCAGCCGTATTTCGTGGGGACGTGTCCTCGCCTGGGTGGCCATGATCGCCATCATCCTCATCACGCTTTTCCCGTTCTACTGGATGCTGCGCACCGCGCTCTCGTCTAACAGCGCCCTCTACGCCGGGTCCAACTCGCTGCTGCCGGCCGACTTCAACCTGGGCGGATTCGCCCGAGTCTTCGGCCTGCAGACCGGGGAAGAGGCCCTCGCTCAAGGCGGCGCCGGGCAGTCCATCGACTTCTGGCGCTACCTCATCAACTCAGTCATCGT
>JBHADA010000058.1:0-4868 GCA_041854805.1 Arachnia sp. | reverse complement strand
CCGGCCCACACGCCGATCGCGACGCCGCGCTGCTTCGCGTCGGCGAAGAGCACGAAGATCAGCCCGATCGTCGCCGGCATCATCATCGCCGCAGCCGGCCCGAGGATGGCCCGCCAGACGATCATCAGTTCCGGGATCGTCGTCAGCGCCGCGGCGATCGAGACTGCGGCGAACAGGATCGCGCCGATCACCATGAGCAGGCGCTTGCCGATCCGATCGCCGAGTTACAGGAGCAAGTCGACCGTTTCGATCACCTCTACAACACCGAACTTCCCCACCAGGGCCTACCCGGCCGCATCACCCCGCAGCAGGCGTGGGACGCCACGGCAGTCGCCGACTCGCCGTGCCCAAGATGCCCGCGCGAGAGCCAGAGTGGCCAGGGTCGAGGCCGACGAACTCCGTAGTTTCCCGACTGGCTGCGCCGCGCCTCGCATCAAGGCCAAACGTGCCGCGCAGGAGCAGACACGGCAGCGAGCCGCTGAACGAGTACGGCAACTCCGCTCGTTCGAGTGCGACCCCTATCGTAGAGAGCCGAACCGTGACGGGCTATCACGCGGTTTGTGAGGTGTTCAGGACCAGACCGGTCGCGGTCGTCAGACCCGGTATCGGGCACGAGGAGATCGCTGCGCTGAGCGTCGTGTGCGCGGCGACGTAGGCGTAGGCGTCTGGGTCGATCAACTCGAACAGCTCCTGCACCTCGGCCAGACGGTCCTCCAATCCGGTGCGGGTGGAGAACACCGGCTCGTTGTGCGCGAGCCTGTTGCGGAATCTCACCACACGGGCCACCAGGTCATGCACCCGTGCTCGCTCCGTGCCCTTGGGGAACGCCCGGTGCAGTATCGGGTTCCACAGCGTCGGCGTCCGCTCACCCACGGTCAGATTCGACCAGAACCCGAATGTCAACGCTGCCACGACCTTTGCATGCGTCGGTGCCGAACTCAGCCCCCGCTTGGCATCGGTGATCCGGGCCAAGCTTGTCTGGTTGCGGCGGCGCTGCTGGGTGCGGGCTCGTTGGACGCCGCTGTTCCAGATGGAACACCGGCGCTTGCGGGTCGATGGCCCAGTTCGGGAATCGCCTGGTGAGTTCACGGTCGTAGGCGTTGCGCAGGGCGACTTCCAGGTGCCCGACGTCTACGATCCCGGCGGCGGCGACTCGCGAGTTCCACAGGTATGTCTCCATCGCCAGTGTGTGGTCGCCGTCGGCGACGCCGAGGTAGCGCCGGTACCGTGGCGTGCTCAGCCACCGCGCCGCTTGCGCGGCGTCGAGTGAGGGCTGGGCGCCGGTCATATCTGCTGTTCTAGGAACATCGTCCCGCGGCAACTGTCCTCTGTCTGGCTCCGGCCAGTTAGGCACCGCGGGGCTTTGTCATGCCCGACCACACCCGTCGCAGGTAGACTGAACCCGTAAGCAAACGGAACGACCCAGTTACCTTTGCGCACCTACGGCACCCCGTCGACCCGCTACTACGCCGAGGTCGGCAGCCCGTGGGGAGTATCCCGCCGAGCGAATCGTCATCGACGCCGAGGGATTCGGCCTCACCGATCCGGTAGCGCACGCCGGGATAGGTTTCTCGTGCATTCTCGATGAACTCCGAAACTGGGTCGACGCACTCGGTGTCGATTCCGAGGCCCACGAGGTAGTGCGTCCATTAGCCCGGGCCGCAACCCACATCGAGCACCGGCCCCTTGGTGCTGCGCGCCCATCGTTCTACGAGTGCCAAGTCCGGCGCGGCTGCATGCTCAATGTGTCCGAGTGCTATGATGTACTCGGTTGCCCGATCGCTGTAGGAGGTTCGGATGGATTCAACACGATCAGTCATGAGCACTAGTCTCTCGCGGATAGTTGGGGAGGGTCTGACGTTGCCGGTGGCAGACAGGGGAGAGGAGCGGGGCGCTCAGCACTCGACACACTGCTGCGTGACCTCGATACACAACACCCAGCAGTGGTTGCCGCTCGATGAATGAAGCACGTCAACCCAGGGGTCAGGGACACTGTCGCGAGAATGTCGCAATCGACCTGGCGTACCCCTTCGCTGGCCGCTGGCTCGTCCAGAACAGCCCCGCGAGCCGGACACCCAGCCACGGCACACACGCCTTCGCATCGGCCTACGCTATTGACTTCGTGCCGGTCACAGACTCCGGGCGCACGCTACCGATCAGCCTGAGTTCGCTCGTGCGACCGGAGCCTGCTGACAGGTTCCCCGGCTTTAGTCGCCCGATCCTAGCGCCCGTCGAGGGTGTCGTCCTTGCCGTCCACGACAGCGAACCCGATCATCGGGCCTATCGTGGCCTGCCGTCGATCCGCTATGCGCTGACCCAGCATCGCCGGGCAGCCGCGGGTTGGTTGGCACTCGCTGGGAACCATGTCTTCATCGACGGCGGCGGCATCGTCGTCGCACTGTGTCATTTGCAGCAAGGCAGTGTCCAGGTCACGCGAGGTCAACGGGTGCGGGTCGGAGACGCGCTCGGTCGCTGCGGCAACTCGGGCAACAGCACCGAACCCCATGTTCACCTCCAGGCGATTGACAACCTTGACATCGCACGCGCCAACGCCGTGCGTCTGACGTTCAACGGCGCGCTACCCGCCAACGGCGACGTCATACACGCGTCTGGATCGCCCAGGGCACGCTCATAGGCAGTCTCCCCGCGCTGGTACTGGCTGTCGCGTCCTGCGGTGGCGTCATGGTTGAACTCCTCGACCGTCACGCTCAACCCGCCCCGTGCGGATGCCCTCGTTCAACGCGGCCGCCTCATCGTTGGTGGTGACAGTTGATCGCCTCTCTGTCACAGCGGCAGCGCCATTCGCGTTCTCCACCGGTCTGCTCATCGCTCGGCTTTTGCTTGACCCGCTGCGTCGCAAACTCACCGCCGCTCAGGTCGCTACGGTGGCTGCCGCCCTCGTGAGTTGCGGCGCCGCCTGCGGGTTGCTGTCTGCGCAACTCCATGCCTCACCCTCGGCTGCGCTCGCCTCACTCGTGTTCATCGGCCTTGGAGCAGGTCCCATCTACCCGATGCTCTTCGACACCGCCGATATCCTCGGAGGGCGATACCGCATCAGCCCGGCGACCACGGCAGGCATCATCTCCACCTGCTCACGCATCGGAGCCATCAGCGCTCCTGTCGTCGTCGGTGCACTTGCCCACATCGTCGGTCTCAGTGTCGTCCTGCTCATCATCGCCGCCGCTGGAACACTCGCACTCCTGACTCTGCCACCAGCGCTGCGCACCTGATCAGGGCGAGGATCCTTGATCGGGTGATGATGCCCCGCACCACAAGTTCAGGTCATGGTGCCGAACTGCTCGGCGTGTTCGTGCGCCCACCGAGCGAATGTCCGGGCCGGTTGTCCGGTGACCTCTTCAACGGTGGGCAGGACCACTCCGGCGGCGTCGGGAGGGTTGGTGGCGAGCTGGATGCCGAACTCCACATACTCCTCGTCGTATCCGTAACTTTGCAGCCGTGCGCGTTCGGCTTCCTCGTTCAGGTGCACAAAGGCGATGTCCTGGCCCGTCGCCTCGGCGAGGATACGCACACGTTCGGCCGGGGTGAGCGCCTCTGGCCCGGTGAGCGGGTAAGACTGTCCCGCATGGCCGTTCTGGGTGAGTGCGGTGACAGCGACAGCGGCGATGTCGGCTTCATGCACGACCGCGCTGGGGTAGGTGGCGAGCATTGAGACAGTTCGGGAGGTGCGGATCTCCTCGGCCAGTTCCAGGGCGTTGCCCATGAACTCGCCCGGTTGGAGGATGGTCCAGGCGATCGAACTGCCTTGCAAGGCGGCCTCAATACTGGTGGGCGACCAGCCGCCGAGCACGGTGGCGCGGCGGATGCCGTGACGTTCGGCCAGCGCGATGATTTCTGGGCCGTTGGTCAGTTCCTCACCGTTGTCACCGCCAAAGGTGATCAGGTGTATCCCTTCGATGCTGTCGAAGGCTGCTGTGAGGGTGCTGGTGTCGGTGAGGTCACCAGCAACCACTTCGACGCCTGCCGGCAGGTTGGCCCTGGCTGGGTTGCGGGTCAGGGCCCGGACGTGGTGTCCGGCGTCGTTCAGTTGGGTGACAAGGTGGCGGCCAACGTGGCCGGTGGCTCCAGTGACAAGAATGTGCATGGTTATGGTCCTTTCGTGAAGTGGGTTAGCTGGTGCTGGCGCGGAGGGCGCGCAGCCCGAGAACAATGCCGAGGACGGCGGTGATGGTCGCTGCCAGGAATCCGTGGGCAACGTGGGTGGTGGCGATCTGACCGGCAAACAGGTCGCGCTCGGCGGCCACGACGTGGGTAAGCGGGTTGATCTGGGACAGGACGCGCATCCAGGCGGGTGCGTTATCTAGGGGCAGCAGCATGCCGGAGAGGATCATCAGCGGGAACAGCACAGTCTGGTGCACGGTCCAGAACACCCAGTCCTGCCGGCGAGTGGCGATGGCCAGCGCGTAGCTGAGTGAACCGATGCCGATGCCAAGGATGCCCACGAGCAGGAGGCCGATGAGGCCGCCGCCGGGGTGGGGACGGAACCCAAACGGGATCATGATCACGATGACCAGGACAGCCTGGATCACGAGCGGCACGAACTCCTTCAGTGCGCGTCCGACGAACAGGGAGGAGCGCGTCAGCGGTGTGACCAAGAGGCGTTCGTGGGAGCCGCTCTGCAGGTCGAACTGGAGATTCGATCCGGTGGCGGCAGTGCCAAACAGGGAAGTCATGACGAGGATTCCCGGCACAAACCAGGCCCAGGGCGACTCGTGATTCGTGGCGATCAGCGGCCCGAAGAGCAGGAGGAAGAACAGCGGCTGGACCAACCCGAATACCAAGGAGAATGGATCGCTGGTCACGGGGCGCAGTTCGCGGCCCATGACGATGAGGATGTCGCTGAACAGGTT
>JBHADA010000057.1:0-27980 GCA_041854805.1 Arachnia sp. | reverse complement strand
TGGCGGGGCAGCACACCTCGCCCGCGGACCGGGAGGCCGTCTATCGCCTAGCGGTGGAGGCCGTCCGGGAGGCGGCCGGGGAGGACACCTATCTGCTCGGCTCCGGCGCGCCACTGTTCTCGTCCCTGGGGGTGCTGGATGCGGTGCGTACCGGACCCGACGTGGCCCCCATGTGGACCAATTACGCCACCGACGACCCGTCCGATGCATTGGCGTTCAACGCGTTGCGCAATGGTGTGGAGCGGCTGTGGCTGCGGGGGCTGATTGGTATCGACCCGGACGTGGTCTTCGTCCGTCACGCCCGCAATCTGTTGAGTGAGCAGCAGATGGAATGGCTCAGGGATGCCGCCACCCTGTCTGGTTTCCGGGCGCTGTCCGACCCTCCGTCCTGGCTCACCGACGAGGAACGCGAGGGTCTGCGGCGGTACCTGGGCCCGCTGCCGAGGACCCGGCGCCTGAGCCGCTACCGTTTCCAGGTGGGGGAGCGGGAGGTGGACTTCGAGCCGGCGCTGCGAGGCGTCGCGAGCCCGTACGCCTTGTGAACCGACAGACCTCGCGAGGGTAGCGGCGTTGCTCTCGGCTGTCGTGGCGTCGTTGGCGGGCGAGCCAGGCGGCGGGAGGGATGCGTGACTGGGTTGACCTGAGGCTGCGGGGTAAGTACCGTCCCGGGATATAGGCCCATCGAGGTGTCGTTGAAACGTGTGGCTGGAAGACCCCCTCGAGGCCGTGAACTGAACAGCAACCCGAATATTCGGGCGAATTGGATGGTGAATCCATCGCGTCAGGGCGTATCCCCCGGTCGCCCTCGTCGGAGAATGCTGATGACTCTAGCCAGCAAGGAGGAAGAGATGACCCGTACCAGACGACACGTCGCTCTTGTCGCCGCGCTAGGAGCGGTCCTATGTGGTTGCTCGTGCGTCCGCGACGCCATCCCCGCCGAGCCCAGTGCCAACCTGCCCACGTCGTCGGCCTCTCCCGTCAGTGACACCGACAGCCCGCAGCCGTCGCCGTCGGGGCACGGCTCGCTTTTGAGGGGAAGGATTTTGAATGAGGCTGGGAAACCCGTCGAGGGATGCCTCGTTCGCGCCGAAGGAGACAATCTCGAATACGCGATAGTCAGCGATTCCTCGGGGATGTTCGAATATGGAGTGCCTTTTGGGGTCCAGGTGTTGATCATCACGTGTGACAAGCGGAGCTACCCGTACCCGGAGGAGCGTGTGAGGATCGATGTGCCCCGAAAGAAGGAGTTCCGCCAGGATTTCACCGTTCACGGCAAGTAATTCCTTGCCGGTAGGGAATTCATTTCTTGACTAGTTGAGCGTCGTGAGGGACGAACGAGGCGACGCGGCATAGCCGCCCTGTCGCGGAAGCAGAAGTGAACGAAGCGAGTTCCATATGGTGAGCCCGTGTAGAGTGTCGAGACCCTGGCGACGATACTCACCACCAAGGTCTCGACACGCTGGCCGCTACCGCGTCCAGCCACTCGACCAGCGGAACCCTTCCAAGAAGAGCGCCCCGGGCCGTGGACTGGCTGGATTATGGGAATTTCAGCCGACGGCCTTCAGTGCTTCCAGACCGGCTTGCCCGTAGATGTCGCGTACCACCTGAGTGGCGGTCTGCTCGCTGGATGCCTCAGCCAGCTCTTCCGAGACCCCGGGTGCTGAAGTGGCCCTGGCGCCCTTCGTGCCCGCGATGGGCTGCCGGGGATCGTTCACGTTCTTCCCGTAGTGCTGGGCCTGCTTGTTGAGTGGTTTCCACGACTCGTAGACGGCATTATCCTTCGGCAGCGGCTTGGCCTGCACCACCGAGATATCCGGAGGCATTGTTCCGTCGTTGAGCAAGGCGAGAATGGGGTCGTCCACGCCGGCGCGACCGTAGGGGAATAGGGCGTGCGTTCCTTCGTTGTCTACCGCGATGAGGGAGGTGTTAGGTAGGTGTGTCCCGGTGCGGTGGCCGCCCTCCCAGCCGGTGAGGGCATCGAGCTCGCTCTGCAGCACGATGGTCTTGGGGAAATCGGCCTTCGGGCGAGGCATGCGCAATGCGGTCTTCCAGAAATTGCAGGGATACACTTCGTTCTGGGCAGGCGCGAGGGGGAACTGCTGCCGGTAGCGCGCCACCCGCCGTTCCACCGCCTTGAGGTCTTGGGTCCACTGCCCATCCTGGCATGCCACGTAGTAGTAGTTACCCGTGAGAGTCTCCGTGACGGTGCCAGAGAGCGGGGCGACCCTGTTGAGGGCCTCGGCACGGGCGATGGCCTGCGTCACGGTCCGAGCCATGGCGGGGGTCCGCTTAAACGACTTCAGCAGCGTCAGGGCCTGGGCTGCCGGGTTCTTCGAGGAGGCCGTGGGCTGTGCCCCGTTTCTCGCCACGTAGTCCCCGTACTGCGCCACGATGGATACGAAAGTGGCCGTGGCGGGGTAGAATCTGTTGGCGCTGAGCCCAATGCGGGCACCGGTAAGCGTGTACAGGAATGCCAGCATCTGGGGATCCATCGCCGCTTGCCCCCTGAGGTAGCCGCGATAGATGGCGGCGGGATTCTCGCCGAGCCCGTACTCGTCACTGTGACGGGCGATCCAGTTCATGAGGTGCTCATGGAACTGCCGATTCATGGCCTTGACCTGCAGCGTGGCGCTTGGCTCCAACGAGGCGGCCGTGACGTTGGTGGCGGAATCCAGGATCATCGCCTTGGTGTTGGCTCCGAACACAGAGCCATACCAGGCGCCCAGCCACGTGCCATAGGAGTACCCCAGGTAGCTGAGCTTCTTCACGCCGAGCAGGTGCCGGATGAAGTCCATGTCGTAGGCCGTCTGCTCGGTGTTAATCACCTGGACGTCCGGATTGCTGCCACAGGTCTCCGCGATGGCACGCTGAATACCGTAGGGCTGAGCGGTGTTGTAGGTAAAGGTGCAGGGCACGGTGCTGGACTGCCCCACGCCACGGGGGTCGAATCCGATCAAGGTATGCGTGGCAGCAAGCTTCGGCGCACTGCTGTTGAGCTCCCCGCTGAGGGATAAACCAGGTCCTCCTGGGCCGCCCGGATTGAGGAATAGGGTGCCCTTGTGGGCCGGGCTGGATGCGTCGGTGTTGCCGGAACGCGAGATGGCGATCTGGAAGGTCTTTCCATTCGACGGGTTGTGCCAGTCACGCGGCACGGTGACCTTGGCGCACTCGCTGTCTTTGGCCGCCTGGGCATCCTCGAATGTGCAGGGGCCCCATTGGATCTTCTGGTTGGCCAGGCTGCCTGCCAGGGCCGCGGTGTTCGGGGTGGTGCTGGAGGGTGCCGCGTTGGCAACACCACCCGCCAGGCCCAGCAGGGCGCTGAGGGCGAGAATCGTGGGCGTTCGGGCTCGCAAGAGGTCTCCTATCGGTGATTGAGTGGGCTGTGTGACCCGTCCTCAAGCCTCCTACAGGGCTTGGCCTGCGTCCAGTGGCTTCCCGCACGGCATCTCGTGAATTTTTCACGGGAAACGTATGACATTTGTCACCCTGAAGCCCCCGCCGGGTGAGTTATTGGGCCCTGCAGGTCCAGCTACTGAACCAAATGGTCGCCGGTCGCTTCGTTCCTCGCGAAGCTACTCGACCAGCGGCTTTCTCACAAGGGGATCGTCAGCGCTCAGGTCAGGACGAGGGAACGCACCGGCGAGGAGCACTTCACCGTCACCGCCGCCACATCGTCCGGGCCGGGGACGACGCTGCCCGGCAGCGCCACCGCCGCCGCGCCCCAGGCGACCCCCCGCGACAGAGCCTCGGCGGGGTCCGCGCCCTCGTCGAGGGCCGACAGCAGCCCGGCCAGCAGGCAGTCGCCGGCCCCCACCGACGACAAGGGGCGTGGCACCGTGGCGCTCGCCAGCCAGGCGCCCTCGCCGTCGACCCATAGCGCGCCGTCGCCGCCGAGGCTAGCCACGACGACCCCCACCCCGCCGGTGACCACCTCACGGGCCGCGTCGATCACCTCACCCACCGTGCCCAGCGGGCGGCCGACGAGCTCCTCCAGTTCCTCCCGGTTGGGTTTGATCAGGGCCGGGCCGCGAGCCACGGCCGCCGCCAGCGGGGCGCCCGACGTGTCCACCACCACACGCCCCGGCGCGGCCTCGACCACCGACGCCAGCCATTCCGGGGCCACGCCTGCGGGCAGGCTGCCACACAAGACCACCCAGCCGGCCGATGCGGGCACCGCCGCCACCAGCGCATCGAGCGCCTCAGACGGCAACTCCGGGCCCGGTTCGTTCACCTTGGTGGTGGTGCCGTCGGCATCGACGATGGCGGTGTTGGTGCGGGTGTTGCCCTCCACCTCCACCACGGCCGTGGGCACCCCGACGCCGGCGAGCAGCCGCCGCAGCGTCTCCCCGTCCGGCCCACCCAACGGCAGCACCGCCAACGTGGCGTGCCCATTGCGGTGCAGCGCACGCGACACGTTGACTCCCTTGCCTCCCGGGTCGACGCGGGCGGACCTGGCGCGGTTGACCTCGCCAGTGGCCAGGCGTTGCGTCTCCAACGTGCGGTCGAGGCTGGGATTGGGGGTGAGGGTGACGATCATGCGCGCGCTACTTCCATTCCTGCGGCGTCGAGGGCGAGGGCGGTCTCCTCGTCCAGGGAGGAGTCCGTGATGAGAAGGGAGACGTCGGAGATGTCCGCGAAGCGGTGGAAATGGCTCCGGCCCGCCTTGGACGCGTCGGCCAGCACGATCACGCGCCGAGCGGCCGCAACCATCGCCCGCTTGACCTCGGCCTCCACCCCGTCCGGCGTGGTCATGCCCCAGTCGAGGCTGAACCCATTGGTGCCAAGGAACGCGACGTCGACCACCACGTCGCGCAGCGCCGCCTCCGCCCACGCCCCGACGGCCGCGCCCGTGCGTTCCCGGATCCGCCCCCCGATGAGGTGCAGGTCACAGGTGGGCGTGTCGGCCAGTACCGCTGCGATGGCCAGGCAGTTGGTCGCCACCGTGAGCTCCGCGTCGTCGGGCCAAGCCTGGGCGAGGGCGAGCGTGGTGGTGCCGGAGTCGAGCAGCACCACGCCATCCGAGGGCAACTCGGCCAGCGCGCGCTGCGCTATCCGGGTCTTCTCCGCCGTGCTGCGCTCGCGGCGCTGTGGGATGCTGGGTTCCTGTTCCGCCGGGGCGACGGGCAGTGCCCCGCCGTGCACCCGACGCACCAGCCCCCGCCGCTCCAGCGACGTGAGGTCGCGGCGCACAGTCTCCGGCGTGACCGCGAGCTGTTCGGCCAACTCGGCCACGTCCACGCGCCCCACCTCCCTGGCCTGGGCGACGATCAGGTCGTGGCGTTGAGCGGCATACAGGCCACGCCGCTGCTCCTGAGCCGTCATGGGCTCCTCTCCATCTTCAGGGGTTAAGGCTCGACGGTCACCTTGATCGCCTCGCCACGTTCCACGATGCCGAAGGCGTCCATCACGTCGTCGAGGCGGATACGACTCGTGATGAGATCCCGGACCGGCACCTCTCCGCTGGCGATGTAGGACAGCGCCCTGCGGTTGTGTTCCGGGGCGGAGCCGTTGGCGCCATGGATATGCAGTTGACGATAGTGCACCAGGTTCGAGTCGCACTGGATAAGGGGATTCGTCTTGGGCAGGCCGCCGAAGAAGCTGATCCGTCCATTGCGGGCGGCCATCGCGATGGCCTGCTCCTGCGTCACGTTGGCCGGGGTGGCGGTGATGACGACGTCCGCGCCCCGGCCCTCGGTGAGCCGCATGACCTCCTCGACAACATCCACCTCCGAGGCGTTGATAACCGCGTCGGGGCTCACCGCGTCGGCGGAGAGCCGGAGCCGGTCCGCGTTGATGTCGACGAGCGCCACCGTCCCCGCCTGGTACACGCCGCGCGCGATCCTGGTGTGCATGCAGCCGATGGGTCCTGCGCCGAAGATCACGACGAAGTCGCCCGGCTCGATACCCAACTGCTCCTGCGCGTTGATGGCGCAGGCCAGCGGCTCGGCGGCGGAGGCCTCGTCGAAGCCGACGCCGTCGGGGATCGGGTTGAGGCCGTCCACCCTGAGCACCTCGCGCGGCACGATCATGTATTCGGCGAACCCGCCGTCGTATTGGTAGCCGACGGAGGTCTGGTTCTGGCACACGGCCATCCAGCCCTTGCGGCACTCGTGGCAGTCGCCGCAGGGCACGGCGGCGATCACCTGGACCCGGTCGCCGGGGCGCCAGCCGCCGGGGACGTCGGCGCCCACCTCAACCACCTCGCCGGCGATCTCGTGCCCGATGATGCGGGGCGGGGTGAGGTTGGGGTGCCCGTTGCCTCGGATCTTGACGTCGGTGCCGCAGGTGGAACAGTTGCGCACCCGGATCTTGACCTCGTCGGGCGCGGGCGTGGGCTCTGGAACGTCCTCGAGCCGAAGGTCACCAGGGGCATAGAAACGAAGGGCCTTCATGGTCAGTCCTCTCCGACGCCTGCCAGCAGGGCGAGCACCTCGTTGGCCTCGCGCGAAGTACGTAGCTTCTCGGCGGAGTCAGGATCCATCAGCACCTCGGCCAGGGCTCCCAGGATGTCGACGTGTTCGTCGCTGTTGCTGGCGATGGGAATGCAGACGAAGACCCGGTTGCCATCCCAGTCCACCCCGTCGGGAAACTGCAGGAAGCCGAGCGCTGTGCGCTGGATATGCACGCGAGACTCGTTGGTGCCGTGTGGGATGGCCACGCCCTCGCCGAGGAAGGTGGACACCTGGCGTTCGCGGTCGAACAGCGCGTCCGCGTAGTCCTGCGTGGCGGCACCGATGTCGACGAGGAGGGCGCCGCATTGGCGGAGGGCGTCGGTCTTGTCGGCGGCGGCGAGACCCAGGCGGATCGCGTCGCGGCTCAGCACGTGGTTACTCATCGATCATTTCTCCTAACTTGATGGCGTTCTCGACCCGGGCGAAGGCCGGGTCTCCGACGAACTGTTCGAACCGCACGATGACGGCGTCCGGCGCGATGCCGCGCACCCGTTCTGCCAGGCCAGACTGGCACATGACGAGCTTTGTGTCGGCGGGTACGTCGTTGACGGGGGAGTGGACCACCTCGACCCCGTGGGGGGCCAGCTTCTTCTTCATGGCGCTGGCCACCATGACGCTGGAGCCCATGCCCGCGTCGCAGGCGATGACCAGCTTGGTGACGTCGCTGCCCAGGATGCCGGGAGCGGGCCTCGTCGTCTCCGACGCGGCGTCGGCCGTAGGCGTGTCGGCAGCGGTGTCTGGTGTTGGCGCGGTCTCGGGTTCCTCCGCCGGCGCAGCGCTGGCCTCCGCATCGCGCTTGCCCAGCCGCAGCATCACGGCGGCGATGGCGAAACTCACCAGGGTGGCAGCCAACACCGTGGCGATCATGGCGGGATAGCCATTACGGGGAGTGACCAGGGTGTAGGCGATGATGCTGCCGGGAGAGGCGGGGCCGACCAGCCCGGCGCCCGTGAGGCTGCCGACGGTGACACCAGCCATGCCGCCGCCAATGACGGCCAGGATCATGCTGGGCCGGGCCAGCACGTAGGGGAAGTAGATCTCGTGGATGCCGCCGAAGAAATGGATGATGGCGGCGCCGGGGGCCGTGGTGCGCAACGCCTTGCCGCCGAAGAAGGTGAAGGCGAGCAGGATGCCCAGGCCGGGGCCGGGGTTGGACTCCACCATGAACAGGATGGACTTGCCGGCCTCGGAGACCTCCGCCGCGCCCAGCGGTGACAGGACGCCGTGGTTGATGGCGTTGTTAAGGAACAACACCTTCGCAGGCTCGACGATGATGGACACCAGCGGCAGCAGGCCGTGGTCGACGAGGAACTGCACGCCGCTGCCGAGCGCGCCGACGAGGAAACGCACCACGGGGCCGACGCCGAGCCGGGCGAGGATGGTCAGGCCCATGCCGAGGATGCCCAGCGAGAAGTTGCCGATGAGCATCTCGAAACCGCTGGGCACCCTGCCCTCGATGGCCTTGTCGAAGCGTTCGAGCACCCAGGCCGCCAGCGGGCCCATGATCATGGCTCCAAGGAACATGGGGATGTCGGCGCCGACGATGACCCCCATGGTGGCGAGGGCGCCGATGACGGCGCCGCGCTGGCCGTGCACCATGCGTCCGCCGGTGTAGCCGATGAGCAGCGGCAGGAGGTAGGCGATGATGGGGTCGACGAGGCTGGCGAGCGTGGCATTGGGATACCAACCGTTTTCGATGAACAGGGCGGTCAGCAGGCCCCATGCGATGAAGGCCCCGATGTTGGGCATGATCATGCCGGCCAAGTGACCACCGAAGCGTTGGATCGAGGCCCTGGCTCCTGGGCCTTGAAGATTCTTGTGGACCGTTGCGTCGGGAAGGGACATCGTCACGCCTTTCTGGACACCGTTGTCTGTTTCTGTCTGTCGTCTAGCGATGCAGGCTGATACGGACACAATACAACGCTAAACGGACGTAAGCAAGCCTTTGGTGTCGCCAATCTCGCCGAGAATTCGTGGGTTTCGGTTTGGATGGGTGGCGGCGCGTCTCCGGGGAGGGCGGCTCGGGCAGAATGAGGCCATGGCAGCCATGAAGCGCCTCCGGCGCTCCAAGGGGACGATTCGGGGCCGGATCGCCGCGGCGATGGTCGCCTTGACCGCGCTCGCCCTCGTCATCTCGGGCGGCATCGTCGCGGTCGTGCAGAAGGGCAACGCCGACAACACGATCACCGAGCAACTCAAACTCATCCGCAGCGAACTGCGCGTCCTGGCCACGGAGGGCGTCGACCCGGAGACGGGGCAGCGGTTCACCGATCCGTCCAGGGTGCTGCATACCTTCCTGGCGCGTACGGTGACCGGCCGCGGCGAAGGGGAGGTGGCCTTCGTCGGCGACCGGCTGACCTGGACGGCATCGCTGGACGTGGAATTGCGGCTCGAGCAGGACGACGAGCTGATGGCCTACGCGGCCCAGCACGCCCTCGACAACGAGTCGCCCATCGAGACGGTGCGCACGTCCAAGGGCGAGTACCGGGTGTTGGTGGCGCCGGTTCTCTTCCCTAACGAGCGCGGTGCCTTGGTCCACGCCGTCGATCTCTCCGTGACGAATCGCGAGCTGCGTAATCTCATGACGCTTTACTTCGCCGTGGCGATGCTGACGGTCGTGGTGGTGGTGTTCATCGCCTGGCTGTCCGTCGGCCGGCTGCTGCGCCCCGTGCACGAACTTCGGGTGGCCGCCGAGTCCATCAATGAGCGAGACCTCACCAGCCGCGTGCCTGTGGGGGAGGACGAGGGAGAGCTATCGGCCCTGACCGTCACCATCAACCGGATGTTGGACCGGGTGCAGCGCTCCGTCGAGGCGCAGCAGCGGCTGCTCGACGACGTGGGACACGAGCTGCGCACACCTATCACCGTGGTGCGCGGTCACATGGAGCTGATCGACCCGGACGATCCGGCCGACGTGGCCCAGACCAGGGATCTCGTGGTCGACGAGATGGACCGGATGGGCGTGCTGGTCAACGACCTGCTCATGCTCGCCAAGGCCAACCAGGACGACTTCATCAAGCCCCAGCGTTATGACCTGGCCCGTCTGACCGACCAGGTGTTGGAGAAGGCCCGGACGCTGGGCGAGCGAAGTTGGCGTCTGGAACGCGTGGCTGAGGCCGAGGCCTACATCGACCCCGCGCGCATCACTCAGGCCTGGCTCCAGCTCGCCGCCAACGCCGTCAAG
Organism: Arachnia sp.; assembly: GCA_041854805.1. GTDB lineage: Bacteria > Actinomycetota > Actinomycetes > Propionibacteriales > Propionibacteriaceae > Arachnia. Next base: position 18,344 of record JBHADA010000057.1, on the reverse strand, counting down.
TACTCGCAGCCTGGCTCACCCATCACCTTGGGGTCGCGGGTCAACGGCGGTTACGCCGAGCTGTGGGTGCGTGACCAAGGCATAGGCATTGCCCGTGACGAACTCGCGACGGTGCGCAAGCGCTTCGGCCGCGGGCAGCGGGCGGCGCACCTGGCGCAAGGGTCGGGGCTGGGGCTGAGCATCGTCGACAGCATCGTCAGCGCCCATCGAGGGCAGCTCGACATCGAATCCGTCGAGGGAGAAGGCTCGACGTTTACTCTCGTGCTCCCACTCAACCCATAGGAAGGAGAGCCATGAGCACCATCTTGATCATCGAGGACGAGGCCCGCATCGCCGGGTTCGTCGCCAAGGGGCTCAAGGCGGCGGGGTTCACGTCGCACGTCACCGACTCTGGGGTGGAGGGCGCCACGTTGGCGGTGCACGGCAACTTCGATCTCGTCATCTTGGATGTGGGGCTGCCCGATATCGACGGGTTCGAGGTGCTTGAGCGTATCCGCGGGCAAGGGGTGAGCGTGCCGGTCATCATGCTGACGGCTCGTTCCTCGGTGGCCGATCGTGTCGCGGGGCTGGAGGGCGGCGCCGACGACTACATGCCCAAGCCTTTCTCCTTCGAGGAACTGCTGGCCCGGATCCGACTGCGGCTACGGTCGGAGCCGGCGTCAGGGCAGCACCAGGTGGCCACGCAGCTCAGCCACAACGGTCTGGTGCTGGACTTCCGCACCCGCAGGGCCCAGGTGGACGGTGAGTGGGTGGACTTGTCGGCGCGTGAATTCACCCTGGCGGAGACGTTCCTGCGTAACCCGGGTCAGGTGCTGAGCCGGGAACAGTTGCTCAGCAACGTGTGGGGCTTCGACTTCGATCCCGGCTCCAACGTCGTCGACGTGTATGTGCGCTACCTGCGCAGCAAGCTGGGCAAGGAGCGTTTCGAGACGGTTCGCGGCATGGGTTACCGCTTGGTCTGATCGTGTTGGCCGAGGATGCGTCCCGCCGCGTCGCGTATCCATGGGCCTCAAGCCGTGTGGACCAAGACGCTGTGGGTGTGGCGCCGCGCCACCGCGCGAACTATTTCCCCAGATTCGGATTGCATCGCACAGACCCAGTTTCCTCGAACGCGAAGCCCCCGATGCCCCATTTCTCGCGCTTTACGAGAATTCTGCTACTTTGTCTGGCGCGATGATTGAGGGCGCTGTAGGGGCAATGCTGCGGTCATGGCGCCGATTGTGATCTTGCGTAATTCATTTATAGCTTTCGGTTGAACTGTTCACTGAAGACTCGAGTGCTGCGATTTGTTTGGCGATGAAGTCTCGTGTGGCGACCTTGTTCATCTTCATGTTGATGTCTGCCATCTCGCGAGCCAGGAAGTCCATGTCCGACCGGCTTTGGGAGAGCAGGGCCCGGTCGTTCTCCAGGCTGAGCTTGTCGCGTTCCTCCTGGCGGTTCTGGGCAAGGAGGATGAGTGGGGCCGCGTAGGAAGCCTGTAGCGACAGCCCGAGGGTCAGGAACTGGAAGGGGTAAGGATCGAACCTCAGCTCCTGGGGGGCCCAGACGTTCCAAGCGAGCCATGCGCCAATGAAGCAGGACATCCATCCGATGAAGGACGGGGTCCCCATATACCTCGCAAAGGCTTCTGAGAACGCCCCGAACCTGTCGGGGCTATGGCGCTTTCGCGGCCACCTGGACACGCGTGGTGTGCTCAGGTGGGAGCGACCCTCTCGCACGGTCCGCACTTCGCCTCCCTTCGATGTTTTCCTCGTTTTGAGGAAAAATTATCAGGCGGTAGAAGATGCGCGTGAAAGAACGCACCGCTAGCGGCTGATGACCTCCAGGGTTTCGCGGGCCATGGCCAGCTCCTCGTTGGTGGGGATCACCAAAACCTTGACCTTCGAGGCGGGAGTCGAGATCTCGCGAGGCTGCTTCGAGCGCTCCTGGTTCTTCTGCTCGTCCAACTCGACGCCCAGAGCCTTCAAACGCTCCGCCACGGGGCCGCGCACGGCGGGGGCATTCTCGCCCACACCTGCGGTGAACACCAGGGCGTCCAGGCCGCCGAGGATGGCGAAGTAGGAGCCGATGTAGCCGACCAACCGGTGCACGTACACGTCCATCGCCAGTTGGGCATCGGGCGAGCCGGCCTTGATCTGGGCCTCGACGTCGCGCATGTCGGTGTAGCCGCACAGCCCGGACATGCCGGAGGCCTTGTTGAGCAGCGTGTCCACTTCGTCGATGGTCATGCCTGCCGTGGTGACCAGGAACTTGTGCAGGCCGGGGTCCACGTCGCCGGAGCGGGTGCCCATGACTAGGCCCTGCAGCGGGGTGAGGCCCATCGACGTGTCCACCGCGACGCCGCCATCCACGGCGGAGATCGACGCACCGTTGCCCAGGTGCGCGACGATGATCTTGGTCTCCTCGATGGGGCGACCAAGGAACTTGGCCGCCTCCTTCGACACGAAGCTGTGGGACGTGCCGTGGAAGCCGTACTTGCGGATGCCGTGCTTAGCCGCCACCTCCTTGTCGATGGCATACGTGTAGGCCTCCGGCGGCAGCGTCGAGAAGAATGCGGTGTCGAACACGGCCACGTGCGGCACGTTCGGCAGCACCTCCTGCGCGGCTCGGATGCCGGCGATGCCGGGCGGGTTGTGCAGCGGAGCCAACCCTGACAGTTCCTCCAGCTTGGCGATCACAGCGTCATCAATGAGGGTGGACTCGACGAACGTGGAGCCGCCGTGGACGGTGCGGTGACCCACCGCCACCACGTCGTCCAGGCTGGGGCCGTGTGCCTCGAACATAGCGACGACGGCCGCCACCGCTTGGGTATGGTCCGCGAAGGGACGCTCGTCGCTGAATGTGTCCTCACCCAACTCGTGGTCGATGGTGGACATCTCCAAGCCGATGCGTTGAACGATCCCGACTGCTCGGGGTGCGGTCTCCGCCGGGTCGAGGAGCTGGTACTTGATCGACGACGATCCGCAGTTGAGCAGAAGGATCGGCTGCGACATGATGTGGGTTTTCCTTTTCGTCTATGCGCCTGTGGGCGTTCTTCTCGGAGAAAGTTCTCGCCGGTCGAGTAGCTGGACGCGGTAGCGGCCAGCGTGTCGAGACCGTGGTGATGATCTCACCAGTGGTCTCGACCGCTCGGCATGCCGGGCTGCTCGACCGTCGATGGGCTCAGTGGGCTTGAGCCTGGATGGCCGTGATGGTGATGGTGGAGACGATGTCGTCGACCAGCGCCCCACGCGACAAGTCGTTGACCGGACGGCGCAGGCCCTGCAGCATCGGCCCGATGGCCACGGCCCCGGAGGTGCGCTGCACTGCCTTGTAGGTGTTATTGCCCGTGTTGAGATCGGGGAAGATGAACACCGTAGCCCGACCCGCCACCTCGGAGTCTGGCATCTTCTTCTTGGCCACCACTTCGTCGACGGCGGCGTCGAACTGGATGGGTCCTTCCACCTTGATCTCGGGTGCGCGTTCGCGCACCAGTTCGGTGGCGGCGCGCACCTTGTCCACCTCGGCGCCGGAGCCCGAGTCGCCCGTCGAGTACGACAGCATCGCCACGCGGGCCTCGATGCCGAAGTTCTCCGCGGTGCGGGCCGAGGAGATGGCGATGTCGGCGAGCTGTTCGGGCGTGGGGTCCGGGTTGACGGCGCAGTCGGCGTAGACGACCACCCGGTTGCTCATGCACATGAGGAACGAGCCGCTGACCACGGACAGTCCCGGCACCGTCTTGATGAACTCCAGCGACGGGCGGATGGTGTTGGCGGTGGTGTTGACGGCGCCGGAGACCATGCCGTCGGCCATACCCAAATGCACCATCATGGTGCCGAAGTAGCTGAGGTCCCGCATTTTCTCGGTGGCCTGCTCCAAGGTGATTCCCTTGTGGGCCCGGAGCTTGGCGTACTCGGCTGAGAACTCTTCCAGCAGCTTCGGGTCCTCCGGGTTGATGACGGTGGCGTCGGTCAGGTTGAGGCCAAGCTCGGTGGCGCGGGCGCTGATCTTGCCGGAGTCGCCCAAGAGGATCAGTTCGGCCACCTTGCGCTGCAGCACCACGTCGGCGGCCCGCAGGATGCGGTCGTCGGTGGACTCCGGCAGCACGATGCGCTGCTTGTTGGAGCGGGCCTGCTGCATGATCTGGTGTTCGAACATCGTGGGCGTGCGGATCTCCGTGCGCGGCAGGTCGATCGCGGCCAGCAGCGCCTCCTCGTCGACGTTCTCCGTGAACAGGGCGCGAGCCACCTCACGCTTGCGGGGGGAGCCGGTGGAGGTGCCGCGTACCTTCTCCAAGGCGATGGCGGTGGGGAAGGTGTCGCCCTGGGTCACAGCGATGGGTAGGTCGATGGCGGAGTCGGCGAACAGCTTCGACACGGTCTCGGGCACCTCAAAGCCGCCGGTGAGCACGAGACCGGCGAGCGGGCCGTGATCCGGGGAACGGTGGGCCATGATGAGGCCGGGCAGCAGGTCGAGCCTGTCGGCCGGCATGATGACGGTCGCCTCGCGCTTGAGGCGGGGCAGCAGGTTGGGCAGCGTCATGGCGGCGACGATGACGTGCAGCGACTCGTGGGTGAGGAACTCGGGCTGTCCCAGCCAGTGCTTGGCGTCGACGGCGGCGAACTGGGCACCCACCGAGGGCGCGGCCAATACCGGGTTGTGCGGCAGGACGGAGATGGGTACGTCGCGCACCTTGCGTACCGCGGCGATGAGTTGCTCGGCGTCGGCCGGGTCGGCGTGGGTGAGCGCGACGCCGATGACGGTGTTGTACCTGGCTTCGAACGCTTCGATCGCGGCGGCCGTGAGGCGGCGCACCTGCTTGGGGGAGCGTCGTGCCGTGCGGCACACGTACAGCACCGGGGTGTTGAGGTTGGCGGCGATGAGCGCGTTGTGATCCAGCTCGGTGCCCACCTCGATGTCGGTGTAGTCGGAACTGAGCACCACCACGGCGTCATGGGTGTCGGCCAACGCCGAGTATTTCCGTACGATCGTGTCGATTGCCTCGGCCTGGTCTGCCGCGAAGTCGGCGTAGGTGACGCCGACGGCGGTGGCGAATTCCTGCTTGTGACGGCCGGATCCGGGCAGTAGTGCCTCGGATAAGGCGTCGTGTTCAAGGCTCTGCACGAGCGGCCGGAACACGGCCACCCGTCGCACTTGCCGGGTCAGTAGATCCAATACGCCGAGCGCGATCGCTGACTTGCTGACCTGCCGCTCCGACGAGGCGATGAAAACACTCTTGGTCACACTGGTCACCCTACCCTGAACGTGTGAGGCTGAGGCAAGGGGGTGCATCGGGTGAGCGGCCGCGGCGAACGCATCGCTGGGAGTAGGGTATTCGGCATCCGTATCATGCGACTGATCTTTGGCGCGCTGATCCTCCTGGTCGGCGTGTCCCTGCTTGCCCTCGTCACCATGGGCGCGTCCGCCGTGATGGGCAGGCCAGATGAGCAAGCACGGCTCGCTAGGCAGGCGGTGTTCCTCGACCGTGCCCTAGCCGACGGCGCTGCCCAGGACATGCAGGAACTCTTCCCGGAGGGGGAGGTGTTCCAGATCGTGCTCACCGCCCTCGTCGATGCGGCTGACGAGACCCGCCCCATTCAGGAGCGGGCCCGGGTCTTGGACGAGCGGATCGCGGCCCTCGACCAGCCGTCGGTCGCGGCGAACTTCGGCGCCACCGAGTCCATCTTCCTGCGCGGATGGCGCTTGCTGGTGCTTGTCGAGCGTTTGCGGTTGGCGCCGGGGGCAGAGATCGAGGCCAGGGTGAGGGCGGAGTCGACCGGAATTCTTGCCGACGTGGAGGCCTCCAGCACCGGTGTCCTGGCGTCCTACCCCGACGGCTACTGGCCGGTGGACACGGTGGTGGCCATGGCGGCCGTGTCGCGTGCGCACAGTCAGACGCGCATCGACGGGATCGACGCGGTCAAGAAGGCATGGATCGAGAAACTGGACGCGGTGCGCGACCCGGACAACGGCCTGTTCGTCCACCGGACCAACGCCGATGGAGCGGCCATGGACACGGCGCGCGGCAGTTCCCAGTCAATCGTCCAGGTGTTCTGGCCGGACATCGATCCGGACGGTGCGCCAGAACAGTGGCGACGTTTTCACAATGCCTTCGTCGACCGTCAGGCAGGTCTGGTGGGTGTGCGCGAGTATCCGCGAGGCGACTTGCGCGCTGGTGACATCGACTCGGGGCCGCTCGTGCTTGGGGTCTCGGCCTCCGCCAGCGCGGTGACGCTCGGAGCGGCCCGGCGGGCGGGCGCCGTCGAACTGGCGCGTGGACTGGACCAAGAGGCCGAGGTGCTTGGCCTTGGGTGGGACCACGGTGGCGGGCGCAGCTACGCCGGTGGGCTGCTCCCCGTGGGGGACGCGTTCCTGGCCTGGTCACGTGTCCAGCCCATGGCGGCGAGCACGGCCGACGTGGACGGCCCGGCCCCACGGTGGTGGGCTTGGGGCATCGGGGTCGGAACCGTCGGCGTGCTGGCGCTCGTGGTGGCGTGGCGGCTGCTCAGGCCACGAGGCGGGACACGTCCAGTGGGAGGGGGCGGCCAAACGGAGGCGGGCGGAGACGCCGTCAATCGTTGCCAGGGCGCTGGTAGCCCGCCTTCTCCAAGTCCTCAGCCAACTGGTTGACCTTCAGCGTGCTCTCGTCGATGACACCGGAACGGTACGCGCTGCGTGCCACCAGATTCGCCGACACCGGAGAGGTCAGCAACTGCAGCGCGACGATCAAGGTGCACAGACCCGTCGCCCACCAACTGCGCTGGTCCAGCGCGATGCCGGTGGCCACGCAGATCAGGCCCAGCACCTGGGGTTTGGTCATGGCATGCATCTTGGCCAGCACGTCCGGGAACCGCACCAGCGCCACCGCCGCGGCCAGGCAGAGCAAGGCGCCCACGAGGAAGAACAGCGCGGCGAGCAGATCAAGCGCCTCGTGGATCACAGATTGCTCCTCGTCTCGGGACCGGCGGCCTCGGCTTGGTCGTCCTCGGCCTGCGTGTAGTAGCGGCGACGCGTGGCCAGCCGGTCACCGACGAGACGGGCCACGCCCACGGCCCCGGTGAACCCCACCAGCGACAGCAGCACCAGGATGGGCAGTTCCGTGGCCCGGTCCGTCCACGCCGTCCACAGCCCGATGCCGGCGACGGTGATCGCCACCATGAGATCTGATGCCACCGACCGGTCGAGTTGGGTGGGCCCCTCCGCGATTCGGCGGACACCAATGATTCCGGCTGCGAACAACACGACGGCCGAGGCCGCTAGCACGACTGCGGTCACGGTTGCCACGGCTCCTCCTTCGATCGTGGTTAGAGCCTACTGGGCTGTGGGCGACGATGAACCGCGTGTGCTGCGCACCACGAAGGAGACGACCAGCCACGTCGCGGCAGCGATGGCTAGGCAAAGGCGTGGATCGGTGACGAGCCCCAGCCAATAGCCCAACTGCAGGCCGGCGAGGGTGCCCACGGCCCCGAAGCTGTAGGACCAGCTCATGACGCGAGCGAACTGGCCACCTTTGAAGAACGTCTGCCGATGGGTCTCCAAGATGATGATCCGCGCCCGCGACAAGACGATGTTGACCAGCACGAACACCAGGCCGGCCACGAAGGTAGCCGCCCCGGCGATCACCTGCGCGAGCAAGACCACCACATTGACCATGGCGATGAGCGCCATGACCCGCAGCACGGGCCCGGTCTCCCAGCGGGAGCGAATCCGCTTGCCGACGAGCGGGCCGACCGTCGCCGCCACCCCGAAGGTCGCGATGACGATCCCCATGGCGACGTGCGCGTCGAAGCCCGCGAGGGCCGCCACCCACAGCATGAGCAGTTCTCCCGTCAGCGCGGCGGCGACGTTGAGCACCAGGGAGAGTAGCGGCGAGGCCGGGCCGGAGCGCAGCAGGTCGTGGAGGAACTGGCGTAGCGGAAGAGGGGCACCGGCCACGGAGAACTCGTCGGCGTCGGCATCGTCGAGCAGTGGGGGCATGGGCGCCTTGCGGCGGGCGTAGATCCGGAACCCGGCGCCGCCCAGAGACAAGACGACGTTGCCGGCGAGCAGGATGGTGAGGGAGAGCCCAGACAGCAGCGCCCCGGCGGGCGAGGCGATGACGAAGCCAAGCAAACCCAGCAGGGAATAGAGGGCCGCGTTGAAGGCGAGGGCCTGGTCCTCGCCGTAGTCAGCGAGCTTGGCGCCGTAGAACTCGTCGGCGATGTCGGACACGGGCGCAAGGAAGATGTCGATGAGCACGTAAGCCACGATCGCGTGGATCGCGTACTGCGGCAGAGCGACGACGACCAGCAGCGCGGCCGCCGACAACCCGGCCTCCACGAAGTCCACCGTGATGAGGGCCGAGTCGGGGCTGACCCGCTTGAGGAAGCGTGCGTATAGCGGAAAGGCCATGACGGAGACGGTGTCGAGGGACTTGATCGCGACGAGCACCCCCACCGCGATCGAGCCCGCCGCGGTGAGCGCGTCGAACCCGCCGTCGATCAGCCGGTTGCCCAAGACGCTGACGACCAGCCCGACGACCATGAGCCGCCGGGCGCGCAGCACCACGCGTTGAGGGGTTGCGATCACGATCACATCTTCCTGTTGGGGGGCTTCCTGTGGAAGTCAATACTTCTCGCGCCCACCGCTTTACTGTTCTTCCTCCAGCACCGGCGCGTCGGTCAGCGGGCTGGCCTCGCAAGCCGCGGCGAACGCCGCCCGCTCCTGCCTGGAACCGAACGCGCGCAGCACCCGCCGCTCGACCCCCAGCGCCATCTGTTGCACCCCGCGCACCGGGTCGCTGCCGCGAAGGTCGATGGCGTGCAGATATAGGCGTCGCGGCTGCCGCACCACCTCGACCACCACGGTGCCTGGCACCAGCGAGATGATCTCGGCCACCGCCACCTGGTAGAGGTCGTTGTCGGTGTGCAGATCGATCCGCACGATCCCTGCGTTGAGGTTGATCCGACGAGTGAACGCCAACCCCACCAGCCGCAGCGACGACGTGACCAGGTCCCACAGCAGATGCACCAGCAGCAGGGCGAACCCGACGGGGCTGAACCGGCCCTGCCAGTACACCGGCGGCAGCGGGAACAGCACGCCGATGAGCCAGGCCAGCAGGGCGCCGCTGACCAGCACGAATGGCGAGAGAGATCCCCACAGCACGGCCCACACCGTCACCATGCAGAGCACCGCCACCGGCCGGAACCGCAACCGCTGCGCCATGGGAATGACGCGACGCTTGAGCCGGCTCACCGCAAACCCTCCGGCAACACGGCTAACACGTAGGAACCGTCCCGCAGCGCGACGGCGGCCGCGGTGGCGTAGTCATACAGCGGCCCGGCGAACACCGTCAGGGCCAACCCAAACGCGGTGATGCCCAGCGCCACCCCAACCTGCAACGGGGGCATGGGCCGGGTGTCCTCGTCGTCCAGGTCGGCCGGGTCGGCGTTCGCGGCGAGGGCCTCCCTGCGGCGCAACTCCTGGGGGGTGACGCCCCAGAACGCCCGGTTCCACACCTTCGCCATGGCCATGAGCGTCAACAGGCTGGTGACGATCCCGCCCGCCAGCACCGTCCATGCCAGCGCGGTGCCCACATCGGCGCCGGCCTGCAGCAGGCCCAGCTTGCCGATGAACCCGGAAAACGGCGGGATGCCGGCCAGGTTGATGGCGGGCACGAAGAACATCACGGCCAGCAGGGGGGCCACCCTCATGAGGCCGCCCAACCCGTCCAGCGACGAGGTGCCGCCGCGACGCTCGATGAGGCCGGTGACAAGGAACAACGTGGCCTGGATGGTGATGTGATGTGCGGTGTAGAAGATGGTGGCGGCCATGCCCAGCGTCGACCCGAGTGCGATCCCGAAGATCATGTAGCCGATGTGGCTGATCAGCGTGAAGGAGAGCATTCGCTTGATCTCCGACTGGGCGATGGCGCCCAGGATGCCGATGATCATGGTGGCCAGCGCGGCCCACATCAGTAACTCGTTGAAGGAGCCGCCGGGAAACAGCAGGGTCTCGGTGCGGATGATGGCGTAGACGCCCACCTTCGTCAGCAACCCGGCGAACACGGCCGTGACGGGGGCCGGCGCGGTGGGGTAGGAGTCCGGCAGCCATGTCGACAGCGGGAAGACCGCCGCTTTGATGGCGAAGGTGACCAGCAGCAGCGCGTGCAGCAGCACCTGCACTGGCTCGCTGAGCGCCGCAAGCCTCACCGACAGGTGTGCCAGGTTGATGGTGCCGGTGGCCGCGTAAATCGACGAGATGGCGATGAGGAACAGCAGGGAACTGAGCAGCGACACGACGACGTAGGTGGTGCCGGCCCGGATCCGGTCTGGGGTGCCGCCCAGCGTCAGCAGCACATACGACGCGAACAGGAAGATCTCGAACCCGACGAACAGGTTGAACAGGTCGCCCGCGAGGAACGCGTTCGACACGCCGGCCATGAGCAGCAGGAACGTGGGGTGGAAGATCGACACCGGGGTCTCCCGCCGGATCTCCTCGCGTTCCTGCCCCGTCGCGAACAGCAACACCGCTAGGGCGACCACGGAGGCCACCATGAGCATGAGTGCGCTGAGCCGATCCACCGCCATGGCGATGCCCAGCGGCGCCTCCCAACCGGCGAGCCACAGTGACATGGGGCCGTGCCGGTACGTGTGCGCCATGAATCCGGCGCTGACGCCGGTGATGCCCAGCAGGCTGAGCGTCGAGATGAGGCGTTGAAATCTGGGGCGGCGCGGCACCGCCAACGCCAGACCAGCGCCGGCGATGGCTAGGAGCACGGGCAGGGGAATGAACTGTTCCATCAGTCCCTGGGCCCCCCGTCGGAGAAGCTCGTGTCCTCATACGAGTCGGACACGACGTCGGCGTCGGCGAGTTCGCGGATGCGGGCGTCCTCGACGTCGTCGGCCACCTCGTCATGGCCGTTGAGCTGGAAACTGCGGTACGCCATGGTCAGCACGAACGCGGCCACCGCCATGGTGATGACGATGGCGGTGAGCACCATGGCCTGGGGGAGCGGGTCGGAGATGCCGTTGCGTTCCGCAAGGCCGACGATGGGGCCGGCCCCCGGCTCGCCCGCGGCGACGAGGAACAACAGGTTGACGCCGTTGCCGGACATGATCACGCCCAGCAGGATCCGGGTGAGGGAGCGTTCCAGCAGCAGGTACACCCCGGCGGCCACGAGGATGCCCGCCGTGATGGCGACGATGAGGTTGGCGCTCACGTGTTGGCCTCCTCACGCGCGGGAATGGCTTTCGTGGAATCGGGCAACGGCACCGGCGCGCGCTCCTCCGCGGCATGCTGGTCGATGCCGGAGCCCAGGCTGCGGGCGACGTCGAGCAGCATGCCCACCACCACGAGGTAGACGCCGATGTCGAAAATCGTCGACGACACGAAGTGCACCTCGCCCAGCCCCGGCATGGTGAAGGTGTAGTCGTAGCTTTGCAGCACCGTACCGCCGAAGAACAGCGGAACGACGGCGGCGCCGAGCGACAGGATGAGTCCCCCACCTAGTAGGCGGCCAGCGTCGAACGGGGCGGCCTCGTCGAGTTCGTAGCGGCCGGCCGCGAGGTAGCGGATGATGAGGGCCATCCCGGCGATGAGTCCGCCCGCGAAACCCCCGCCAGGAGAGTTGTGGCCGGCGAATAGTAGGTAGACCGAGATGATGATCATGACGCCGAACAGCAGCCGGGTGATCACCTCGAACACCAGCGAGCGCACCAGCGGGGATAAGGTCTGCCCGGCGCGCAGCCATACCCCGGGGGAGGTATCGGCCTGCTGCTCCTGGGCTCGGGTGGCCAATACCTCCTTGGTGCGGGTCACCGAGGAGACGCGGGAACGCAGGAAGATCAGCGAGGCGACGCCGGTGGCGGCCAGCACCAGCACGGAGATCTCGCCCAGGGTGTCCCAGGCGCGGATGTCGACGAGGGCCACGTTGACGATGTTCTTGCCGTAGCCGAACTCGTAGGCCGCCTCGTACCACGCGTCCGAGATGGACTTGGCGGTGCGGGAACCGACCGAGACCAACGCGATCAGCGTCACCGTCGTGCCTGCGGCGAGCGCCACCAGCACCCGCCACCAGCGCGTCGAGCTGAGGGGCCGGTTGGTGAAGAACCGGGGCATCTTGCGCAGCACGAGGATGAACACGACGATGGTGACGGTCTCGACGAGCACCTGCGTCAGCGCTAAGTCTGGCGCGCCGCCCATGGCGAACAGCATGGCTGTGCCGTATCCGGTGACGCCCACGAGGAGGGTGGCGCGGATCCGGCCGCGCGACATCGTCGCCAGGATGGCAGCCGAGAGCATGACTCCAGCGACGAGTAGTTGGGGCCAGTAGTCGAACAGGCGGTACTCGGGCCACAGCCTAATCCTCAGCATGGCGTAGCCGGCCAGGGCCACCAGGGTCATGAGTATGGTGCCGAGGTAGATGGGCAGGGAGCCGCGCTGGGTTCGGGCCGTCACCTCGACGGAGACGCGGTCCAGCCCGCGCATTGACTTGTGGTACATCCCCTCTGCGGACAGGCTGGCGGGGAAGGTGGCCTGGAGGCCGGAGATTTCCTCGCGGAACACGAACATCAACGCACCACCCAGCACCGCGATGCCCGACATGAGCAGCGGCCAGGACCAGCCGTGCCACAGGGCGAAGCCGTGGCTGGCCTTGCCGGTATTGAACGTCGCGGCATAGGGGGAGAGCAGGTCGGTGAGTTGGTGGCCGAGGAAGCCGCCGGTCAGGCTGAGCGCGCCGAGCACGATGGGGATGACGGTCATGCCGAAGGCCGGCCGGTGCCAGGTGAGGACGGTGCCGCCGTCCTTGTTGGCGAACGCGCCCCACCACCAGCGCAGGGAGTAGGCCACCGTCAGCGTCGAGCCGAACACGAGGGCAGCGGCGAGGGCGAACCCGGCCAGGGGGGTGACGTCGCGGAGGTCGCCGAGCACCAGGTACTCGATGGACTCGAACGCGGCCTCCTTGGTGATGAACCCGATCAGCGGCGGGATGCCGGCCATGGATAGGGCGGCGAGGCCACCGAAGATGGCCACGATGGGGATGCGGTAGAAGACGCCGTTGAGTTCGCGGACGTCGCGGGTTCCGGCGGAGTGATCGATGACGCCGACGCACATGAACAGTGCCGACTTGAACAGGGCGTGGGAGATCACCATGCCTAGTGCGGCGAGCGCGGCGGAGCGGGTGCCCATGCCCGCCAGCAGCACCATGAACCCGAGTTGGCTAACGGTGCCGTAGGCCAGTAGCAGTTTGAGGTCGGTTTGGCGCAGGGCTCGCCAGCCGCCGATGATCATGGTGGTGGTGCCGAGCACGATGACGACGGGCCGCCAGTAGGGCATGGCCGCGAAGGCGGGGGCGAGGGCGGCCACCAGGTAGACGCCGGCCTTGACCATGGCGGCGGCGTGGAGGTAGGCGGAGATGGGCGTGGGCGCGGCCATGGCCCCGGGCAGCCAGAAATGGAACGGCACGAGAGCCGACTTGCTGAGCGCTCCGACGAGCATGAGTAGGGCGCCGACGGTGGCGAGCGTCCCGCTGGGTGGGGAGGTGAGGAGCGCGTCGAGGGAGAGGGTGCCGCTGGCCTGCCAGAGAGCGACGATGCCCACGAGCATGGCCAGGCCACCGGCGGTGGTGACGATGAGGGCGGTGAACGCGGCGCCGCGGTTGGCGCGGCGGGTGGGGTCGTGGCCGATGAGCTGGTAGCTGAGCACCGTCGTCAGCTCCCAGAAGATGAACAGCAACACAAGGTTGTCCGCCGTGACGAGGCCGAGCATTGCCCCGGCGAACAGGGTGAGCATGGCGGCGGATCGTGAGGTCCGGGAACCTTCGAAGTACCAGCGGCTGTACAGCAGCACGAGGAAACCGACCCAGGCCACGATCATGGCGAGCACCCATTGGAGCAGGCCCATGCGGAAGCTGAGTTCCACGTCGAGGGCGGGGACCCACACGTAGGTCTGGGTATGGACCTGGCCGACGGCGATACCGGGGCCTTGGGCAAGCAGCCACAGCCCGGCGGCGAGCGGACCGAGGGCCAGCATGTAGTAGACGCGGACCCCGACCCAACGGGCGACGAATGGGGTGAGGACGCCGAGGACCGCATGGAGCGTGACCAGGGCTAGCAGCACGCCAGGGCTCCCTTCGGGTGGGGGTCGCGGTGGCGAGGCTTAGCTTATCGGCTTGGGTCCCCATGCGCCCCCGGAAGAGCTCGCGTCGCTCGCACATTTCATAGTTCATCTGGCAAGCAGCTTCGTCGCGCCGGGCGCAGCTTCGTGTGGTGTGTCGAGCCCCTGGGAAATATCGGCGCTAGGTCTCGACACACTGGCCGCCGCGTCCAGCTACTCGACCGGCGGGCCAGGGACTCGACCAGGGGGGAAGAACGTCTGCCACAGCCCAATCGATCGGGTCAGCCCGTCAACTCAGTCTGGAGCGCAGCCAGTCCAGGTCGGCGGTGTGTTCCGGGATGCCGCCTGGGGTCTCCAAGATGGTGGCCGTGGCCGCGTCGGCGACAATGGCGGCGAGGGCCTCCGGGTCGGCCTGTCCCTGGCCGAGATTGGCATGCCGGTCGGCGCCGCTGCCTGCGGCGTCGCGGGAATCGTTGCAGTGGACGACGTCGACGCGCCCGGTGATGCCCTTGATCCTGCCGACGAGGCCGTCGAGGTCGAGGCCGCCGGCGTGGGCGTGGCAGGTGTCGAGGCAGAACCCAACCCGCTCAAGATTCTCCGCCCCGTCGAGCGCGGCCCACAGCCGTTCGATCGACTCGAGATGGCGGGCCATCGCATGATTTCCGCCGGCGGTGTTCTCGATGAAGATCGGCACTTCCAGCCGAAGCCCGTCGACGCACTTGCGCCAGTTCTGGAATCCGACGTCGGGGTCGTCCTTGGCGGTGACGTGGCCGCCGTGCACCACCACGCCCAGCGCGCCGGCGGCCGCGGCCTCGTCGATGCTCTGCTGCAGCAACTTACGTGACGGGATGCGGATGCGGTTGTTGGTGGAGGCGACGTTGAGCACGTACGGGGCGTGGATCACCAGGGCGACGCCCGCGGCCTCGGCTGCATCCCGTAGGGCCGTGGCCCCACCATCGGCCAAGGCGGCGGGCTTCTTCCAGCTTTGAGGGTCGCCCAGGAAGATCTGGACGACGTCGGCGCCGAGCGCGGCGGCATCGCTGAGCGGGTCACGGGAGTCGACGTGGGCGCCAAGCTTCAAGGTCATGCCGCCAGCCTATCCGCCGGGCCCTCCCGACCGGCGACGCGTATGGGCACGCCTAGCAGAATCATCCCCGGCCCCGGCACACTACTGCCGTGACGACTGGGCGGGCATGGGTGGTGTGGGGCGTGGGCGTGCTGGCCTACGCCATCGCCGTCATGCATCGGGCCTCACTGGGCGTGGCCGGGCTCGAGGCCGCTGAGCACTTCGGCACCACCGGTGGGGTGATCTCCATCTTCGTCGTGCTGCAACTGGGCGTCTACGCCGTGGCGCAGGTACCCGTCGGCGTCGTGCTGGACCGTCTCGGGTCTCGTCTCACCATCGCCAGCGGCACCCTCATCGCGGGCGCCAGCCAGGCAATGCTGGCCATCGTGGACGACCTGCCTGCCGCCTATGCCGCCCGCATCCTGCTGGGCCTCGGCGACGCCTGCATCTTCAATTCGGTGCTGCGGTTGCTTCCCCGCTGGTTCAAACCAGGCCAAGTGCCTCTCCTCAGCCAGATCACGGGCATGGCGGGAGCGTTGGGGCAGGTGAACGCCGTGTGGCTGGTGTTGCCCGCCATCCAGACGCTGGGATGGCGCGCTGGGCTACTTGTCGTGGCGCTGGTCAGCGCCGTGGTCGCTGTAGTGGGGATCGTCGTCGTGCGCGACGCTCCGCCAGGAGCGCCGCGGGAGGTGGCAGCGGATCACCTCCGCGAACTGCCCGGAAAGGTCACGACGGTGCTGCGCCACCCCGCTACACAGCTCGGGTTCTGGGTGCACTTCACCTCCGGTTTTTCCGTCAACGCGTTCGTTTTTATGTGGGGCATGCCCTACCTCCTCGTCGGGCAAGGGCTGAGCCAGGCGGTGGCCTCCGGCCTGTTCGTGATGCTGTCGGCGGCATCCGTAGTGGCTGGGCCCATCGTCGGCCTGCTGACGGCTCGCCATCCGCTGCGCCGCAGCAACCTGGCGCTCATCGTCATCACCGCCGTCATGGGCTCCTGGGCCGTGGTGCTGCTATGGCCCGGGACGGCGCCGCTACCGCTGCTCGTGATGCTGGTGCTGGCCCTCTCCGCTGGCGGCCCCGGAACGGCGATCGGCTTCGACTATCCCCGCACGCTCCTACCCGCCACCCGGTTGGGCACGGCGACGGGCATCGTCATCACTGGTGCATTCACTGGAGGCACGGCCATGATCCTCGTCATGGGGCTGTTCCTCGACTGGGTCTCCGGCGGACAGCCCTACACCGCGGAGCATCTTCGGTGGGCCTTCGCGTTGCAGATGCCCTTCTTCGTCTCCGGTCTGATCGGCATCTTCGTTAGCCGCACCCGATTGCGTCGCATGATGCGTTCGTACGGGGTCGTCGTGCCCACCTGGAGGGAGGTGGCGGCGCGTTACCGGCGTGAGCGGCGCCGGGGGGAGTAGACGCCGTAACGCCTACACTTCCGGGCATGGAGTTCAGTTGGATCTTGTGGCAGGTGCCCTCGTGGTTCCTGGTGGTGCTTACCTTCGTTGCCGCCGTCCGCAGCGGCGGGGCGCCTCGGGTGTTGATCTTCGTCGCCACGGGGCTGAGCCTCATCTCTGCGGCACTGAGCGTGACCGCCTACGTCACCATGGATGGCAACATCTCCTTGACGACTAGCCTCTTCAACGCGGCGTCTTTGTCTAGCATCGTGAGCGGCGTGTGCCTGTTGACCGCAGTCATCATCGGCCGCCCCGGCGTGTCCCAGGGGCAGCCCACATGGCCGGGTGCCCAGCCGTATGGGCAGCCCTATGGTCAGAGCTACGGTTCGTCCTACCCATACGATGGGTTCACCCGGCCGGAAGATCAGCGTTAGCTGTCCTCGGGTGCTCCAGCCGCACCCTCAGGCCAGCGCGCTCAGGTCGATCTTGCCCATCTGCAGGACGCGGGCCCGCTTGGTTTCGTCGGCCATGGCCTCCGCGATGCCCTCCGGCACCACTTGCCAGGAGATGCCCCACCGGTCGACGCACCAGCCGCAGCGTTCCGCCTCGGGAACGGCCGACAGGCCAGCCCAGTAGTGATCGATCTCGGCTTGGTCGCGGCAGGTGAGCAGGATCGAGACGCCCGGCGTGAACGTGAAGTCGTGGAACGTGCCCGCATCCATGGCGGCGAACCAATGGTCGCGGAGGGTGAAGTCGGTGAACATGACGGTGCCCTCCGCGACTGGGGCATCCGCGCCGTAGCGGGCCAGCGTGCCGCGGCGGGTGCCGTCGAATAGGTCGATCCAACCGTCGCTGGCGGCCTCGGCGTTGCCGTCGTTGGTGCCGCCGAACATGAACGAGGGCACCACGAAGGGGCGCGGGTCGCCGGCCGGGTCGGTGAGCATGAGTTGCCAGGTGAAGCCGAACTGGTCGCGGACCCAGGCGTAGCGTTTGCTGAACGGGTACTCGTCCAAGGGCATGAGCACCCCGCCGGTGCTGAGCTTGGCGTAGAGCTCGTCGAGGTAGGCGCGGGCCTCGTCCTCGCCGCCGAACAGGAGCGGGTCGAAGTTGAGCAGGCAACTGATCGACGGGTTGGGCGCGTACTCATCGCCGCCGTTGATGAGGCAGATCTGGAAGCCGTGGATCTCGACGGTTGAGGCCAAGCCGGGAGCCCCGTTGACGATCGCGGCGTCGCGGAAGATATCGGCATAGAAGCGGGCCGCGTCGGCGGCGTTCTGGTTGCACCAGATGGCGGGCATGATCGACTGGGTCATTGGCTCAGCTTATGGGAGAAGCCATCCCGTGGCCGAGTCACGGGCCCCGCGGTCGAGTAGCTGGACGCGGTAGCGGCTAGCCTATCGAGACCTTCTTGGCCGGAACTCGCTTCGCTCGTTTGTTTCCGTGAATGCTATAGAAATGGAAGTGGCCCGCCACTGATTTCGGCGGGCCACTCCTCGGATTCATTAGCGGCGATACGGCTCGCAGGCGACCCCGTCCCCATCCCGGTCGAGATGCAGGGCGTAGCCCGGTTCCCAGGAATGTAGCGGGGCCTTGCCCGCGGCGCGCACCGCTGCGCAGTTCTTGTAGGTCACCACTGGCCTCGGCCTCGGAGTGGCCTTCCTCGGCGCGGCCGCCTTCTTCGGCGCCTTCGTCCGGGTCACCGTCACGGTCCGCGACGCCACCCCATCCACGACGACGCGGAACCGGTAGGTGCCGGCCGTGTTCGCGCCGTAGGTGAGCGGGGTGCTGAACCGGCCCGCCGCGTT
>JBHADA010000056.1:0-46634 GCA_041854805.1 Arachnia sp. | reverse complement strand
CCTCAAAGTCTATTTCGCCGACCCGCGCTCCCCGTGGCAGCGGCCCTCGAACGAGAACACCAACGCACTGATCCGCGAGTACCTCCCCAAAGGCGAACACATCACCTCCCACCAGCCCTACCTGACCGCGATCGCTGAAGAACACGAGCGAACGACCCCGCGCCACACTCGGCTTCCTCACCCCACGCGAATCCTTCGAACGACTCCTCCTCGGACACCCACCCATTGCTTCCACAACTTGACACCGCCGTGTGAGATGCAGCGGCATACCGCCTGGGCGCGGTACCCTCGGATACGATGAGGGAACTGGGTTTGTGATCTTGTGGTCATGCCGAGAGGGGGGGACCAGACGTGCAGGTCAAGAGCTTCAGCACGGACGATGTGGCTTTCTACCGCCGAATCGACTACTGGCAGGACGTTGTCACCAGGTCCTTCGCCCGCTGTGCGGTCCACGTGAGCAACACCGACGATACGTTCTACGGACGCATGACCACCGGCAACCTCGGACCTGTGACCTTCTCGCTCGCGGCATACCGGGCCAGCAGCGGCTACGAGGTCACCCGCACTTCCCGGCACGTCCGCCAAGAGGAGACTGACGACTTCCTTCTCCAACTGCACCTCAGCGGAGGGAAGATCGGGCTCGCCCAGAAAGACAGGGAGTCGAGGATCGAGCGCCCGGGAGACTTCAGCGTACTTGACGACTCCATCCCATCGACCCTGTACTGCCCACCGGATTCCTCAGCTTGCGCCGTCACCGCATCCATGTCCCGTAGCCTCCTCGTCGAGAAGGTGCCGCGTCTGCGCGACATCACCGCCCTCCACTTTGACGGGCAAACCGGCACAGGACAGCTTTTATCCTCCATGGTGGTCGGCTTCGTTTCCAACCTAGAGACTGGATGGCTCAGTGCCACGTCCTCCGCCCGTCTATCCAGCGCCTTCATCGATGTGCTTTCGGTGGCGCTTCTGGAAGCGCAAGGTTGCACAGAACGGCCGCCAGAGACATATACGGCCGGGCTTCTGGAGTCGATCTATCGGTTCGTCGAGAAGAATCTCTCCCGTTCAGACCTGACCGTGCAACTCGTCGCCGATGCGCATCACATCTCTCTGCGCTACCTCCACCGCTTGTTCGAGAAGGAGGACGCCACGCTGGGCGAATGGATACGCAACCGTCGTCTTGACAGCGCGAGTCGGCAGCTAATCGACCCCGCCTATCGGCACATACCTGTGAGTAAGATCGGCGCGAACTGGGGCTTCCCAGACCCCAGCGCCTTTTCCCGAACGTTCCGGGCCCGTTTCGAAATGCCGCCCCGCGACTACCGGGAAACCTTCCTATCAGAGGATTGATCCATCAAAACCCCCCATTCCTCTCGAGAGGAATCTCATCCATCTGGTTCTCGAACCACATGCTTGCACGCGAGGTCGGTCGTGAATTGATCATGATCGCCCGATAAGGATCGGACCTCCATGCCCAGTGAGCGCAGTACTCCTCATGTCAAGTCCCTGGCACATGATGACAAGCCGGAGGCTCCCTGCCGTTCGTAGCGTAAGGAACAATCGACACAAGGACCGCGGCAGACCCTGCCCGATCCCCGCGAGACCTCCGACACGGCAGGAGCACATCATGGACATCAAAGCGACAGACCCGGACGTCATCCTCGGCGACCGACGCGATGAACTGGACGCGCTCGACGCACAGCTCTTAGACATCCTTCGTCGTCGCATCGAGTGCTGTGTGAGCATCGCACAACTCAAACGAGAACATGACATCCCCATGATGCAGCCGGACCGAGTGGGTGTCGTTCACCATAGGGCCGAAGTCTTCGGCCAGAAGCACGGCATCAGCACAGAATTCCTGCGCAGCCTCTACGAGGTGATCATTAGCGAGACCTGCCGCGTCGAAGACCTCATCATCGATGAGACTCCCACGCTCAGCGACAGCGCTTCGTCGAGGTAATACCCCGATGAGAACTCTCCTGATCGACAACTTTGACTCGTTCACCTACAACCTCCGCGATCTCGCCCACCGCGTGTTCGGAACTGAGCCAGTCATCATCGCCAACGACGCTGAATGGGCTGACATCGCCCTCGACGACTTTGACGGCATCATCGTCTCACCCGGCCCGGGCCGTCCTCAACGTTCCGGGGACCTGGGAATCTCGCAGCAAGCTTTCGATCAGGACCGGCTGCCCGTGCTGGGGGTCTGTCTCGGCCATCAGGCACTTTCATTCGCCTCGGGCGCGACCGTCGATCTGGCGCCCGAGCCCATGCACGGCAGGGTCACGAGCGTG
Organism: Arachnia sp.; assembly: GCA_041854805.1. Classification (GTDB taxonomy): domain Bacteria; phylum Actinomycetota; class Actinomycetes; order Propionibacteriales; family Propionibacteriaceae; genus Arachnia. The sequence continues at coordinate 44,346 of JBHADA010000056.1, read as the reverse complement.
CACCACTACGGCTCCGACCTCTTCCACGGCGTGCCCCAGGGGTTCCGGGCGGTGCGCTACCACTCCCTGGCAGTCACCGATCTGCCCGCCGACGTCGAACCGACCGCGTGGACCCCGGACGGCGTGGTCATGGCGGTCCGGCACAGGACCCGACCGTACTGGGGCATCCAATTCCACCCAGAGTCGGCGCTGACCGAGTGGGGCGAAGCGATGTTGATGAACTTCCAGACGCTCGCGCACCCGCGAACTCCCACGCCTGATCACCTCGCCCGCGTCCGACATCACGAGCACCGCCGACGCCTGCGCGTGGAATGGCAGCGCATCAACGCCGAGCCCGACACGCAACGCCTGTTCGAAAACCTCTACTTTGCTCGCGAGACCAGCTTCTGGCTCGATAGCTCGACCACGGATCCGGTCTCCAAACGTTTGACGATCATGGGCGATGCCACGGGACCGCTCGCCGAGGTGCTGCAGTACGACGTCACCTCCAGGCAGTGGAACGTTCGCGACAACGACGGTGAACGCACCGTCAACCAGGACTTCTATACCTACCTCCGAGCCCAGCTACACGAGCGCACCGTTCCCGCAGTCGAGGAGCTTCCGTTCGACTTCAATCTCGGCTACGTCGGCGCTCTCGGCTACGAGCTCAAAGACGAGACCGTCGGAACACCCGCCCATCGCTCACCCCACCCGGATGCAGCACTGATCTTCACCGACCGTGCCATCGTCATTGACCATCGCGAGTGCTACACCTACTTGCTCACCCTCATCGATGACAGCCAACCAGCCACGCGGACGGCCGCCGCTGACTGGCTGTCCCAGACATCTGCCACCATCCGTGATGCCGTCGCCGAAGCTGACGACCGCCGGTCGGAGGCCGTGAACGTCCCGATCCTGACGGAGCCGATCGCGCTCGAGTTCGAGCTCGACCAGAGCCGCGCCTCCTACCTGACGAGCATCCGGAGGTGTCTGGAGAAGATTCGCGACGGCGAATCCTATGAGATCTGCCTGACGAACATGGCCGAAGCTGGGCCCCTAGTCGATGCGTATGCCGCTTACCGCACCCTACGGCAGACGAGCCCCGTGCCATTCGGCGCCTTCCTGCGACTCGGTGGCCTCGCCATCCTCAGCGCCTCACCCGAGCGATTCCTCCAAGTCGGCGTTGACCACCAGGTCGAAGCGAAACCCATCAAGGGCACCCGACCACGGGGAACCACCCCGGGTGAAGACCACGAGCTACGCAAAGACCTATCCACCAATGGCAAAGACCGTGCCGAAAACCTGATGATCGTCGACTTGCTCCGCAACGACCTCAACCGCGTCTGCACTGTCGGCAGCGTCCGCGCAGACGACATCTTCACCGTCGAGACTTTCTCCCACGTCCACCAACTCGTCAGCACCATCACCGGTACGCTGCGGCCGGAGTTGACCGCCGTGGACTGTGTGCAGGCCACCTTCCCCGGTGGCTCCATGACCGGCGCTCCCAAGATCCGCACGATGGAGATTATCAGCAGTCTCGAACACCGGGCACGCGGCTTCTACTCCGGAGCCATCGGCTGGTTCTCCCTCAGCGGCGCAGCCGACCTGAGCATCACCATCCGCACCCTCGTCTCCGATCACACCTCCACCACGTTCGGAGTCGGTGGCGCCATCGTCGCCCAATCGGACCCCCTCGACGAATTCGAGGAAACCCTCGTGAAAGCCAGCGCCCTTCTCACCGCCCTCGAATCGAAAGTCACCAACACATGAGCACGACACCCACCCCGCCCGCATCGCGGTCGAAACAAGCCGCCATCGTCGGTTTTGGGCCCGTCGGCCAGATGATCGCGAGCATCCTCGCCCCGCACGGCTGGCACATCCACGCCCTCGACACGCGACCCCGTGTCAGCTTCGGCGACGCCGAAGCCCTCAACACGCTGGAGCAGTATCTCGAAGTCGACGCCCGGCAGCCGACTCCGTCCACCGCTGAGGCACTGACATCCTGCTCGCTGGTCGTCCTTGCTGTGCCCGAGGAGTCCGCCCTCGAGATTTTGGAAGCACTCGCCCCGCTCCTGCCCGCTGACGCACTCCTCATCGAGACGCTCTCCCGCAAAGACCGGCTCCGCGCCCACTTGGCAGCGGCGGTACCGGAGCACGCGATGCTGAGCATCAACCCGCTGTTCCATCCCGGGCTCGGACCCCGCGGCAACCGCATAGCCGTCGTCGAACCCATCACACATCCCACAGTCACCGACGTCCTGTCCTGCATTGAGGACGCCGGTGCCCGGGTCGTATTCCTGAACGCGCGCGAGCACGACGACGAGCTCGTGCCCGTGCAAGCCCTCACACACAGTGCGCTCCTGGCCTTCGCGGCCAGCCTGCCGCACATCGTCGCCGACATCGACCGCTGCCTGGAGTTCGCGCCCCCACCGACCCGCCTGCTGATAGCCCTGGCCGCACGCGTGGCATCAGGCTCACCCGAGACCTACTGGGACATCCAAGGCGCAGCCCCCGGCCAGCGCCCGGCACGCGACATCCTGGCCAGCGCACTGGCTCAACTCGACGACGACCTCGCACAGGACTCGCCCGCATCCTTCGCCCAGTCCCTGGCGGAGCACCAGTCCTGGTTCAACACCCGCCTCACCTCGCTCACCGCCCTAGCGCAGACCGCCCTCGGCCACACCATCGACACGACTGTGCAGCGGCCGGCGGCCTCCGATGGCCAAACCCCGGCCACACCATCTTCGAAGGAGAATCCCGATGTCCACGACGACCACTAGCCGAAAGAACGTCTACAAACGACGCTCCGCCTGGACGACCGACATGTACGACCAGGCAGCCCAGGCGGGCATCACGAACCACAGCGTGCGCGAGCGCACGTCAGACGGCGTCATCCTCGACGACGGCAAGACCTACACCGAGTTCGTCTCCTGCTCCTACCTCGGACTCGAATCCCACCCACGCCTGGTCCACGCCGCCCAGAACTCCATCCGGAAGGTCGGAGTGCACCTATCGGCCTCGCGCAACAGCATGCACACCACCGACCTCGACGACCTCGAGGAAGCGCTGACGACGATGTACGGCGGATCCCGTGCCATCGTGTTCAACTCCGTCAGCAGCGTGCACCTGGGCGTGCTGCCGCTGCTGGGCACCGGCCTGCTTCCCAGCTACCCGATCGCCAGCAGCGGCCCAGAGTTCCTCTTCGACCGCACCGCACACGCATCCTTGCAGAGCCTGCGCGGCATCCTCGACCAGATCGGACCGACCAACCGCTTCGACAGCACGGATCTGAGCACTCTGGAACCCTTGCTGGTGGAAGCGAAGAAAGCCTCCCGCAGCCCGATCATTCTCGTCGACGGCGTGGGATCGATGGGAGGCCTCATCGACGTCGCCACCCTGGCACGCCTGGCCGCAGAACACGGCGGGTACGTCTACATCGACGACGCGCACGGCACCTCGATCGATGGACGCCTCGGAACGGGATACGCCTACACCGCCCTGGCCGGGAACATCATCGGCGAAGTCCTCCTCGTCGGGTCCCTTTCCAAGGCCTTCGGCGGCTCCGGCGGATTCGCCCTCGTCGACACCGACGCCGACGCCACGGTCATCCGCCGCGAGGCCAACCCCCTCGTGTTCGGACACGCCAACATGGCACCCCACACCGCCGTCAACGCCGAATCCGCACGCATGCACCTGGACGGGTCGGTCGAGAAGCTCCAGGCCACCCTGTGGGACAACGTCGCCCACTTCGACAACGCCACCGGCCACCAGGGCGTCAACGTCGGCTCACGGTCTCCAATCCGGGGCATCACCTTCGACAGCGAACAAGCCACCCTCGAGGCCGGCATCGCGTTGAAGGACGCCGGCGTTCTCTGCTTCCCCGTGTTCTACCCCATCGTCGCCCGCGGCACCGGGCTGCTGAGATTCGCGCTGTCGGCACGGCACACCCCGGCCCAGATCGACCACCTCGCCGCCCTTGTCGCCGACACCCCCTAACTCACCAGGAGAGCCCCATGACCACACAGACATTCGACGCCATCGTCGTCGGCAACGGAGCCATCGGCAGCTCCCTCGCCGTCGAACTCGCCGACCGCGGCCTCACCGTTGCGCTGATCGGCCCCGAGAACCGGCAGCACGCGGCATCGACCGCCGCCGGTGCCATGCTCGGCTGCTTCGGCGAGGTCACCGCCGACCTCATCAGTGACGATCCAGGACGGACGAAGTTCGCCCTCGACTTGAAAGCCAAAGAGCTCTGGCCCGACTGGGTCGAGAAGATCTCCGACCACTCACCCCTGGATGGCACCGACCTGTTCACCGCCTCGGGCACCACAGTCATCCTCAACACCGTCGGCACCCGCGAGATCGACACCGAGAACTTCTCCGCCATCCAGAAGACCCTGCAGGAGAACAACGAACCATTCGACACCGTCGATGTCGACGACATCGGCTGGGTCGACGCCGACCCGAACTCCCGTCCGCTCGAAGCGATCCACATCCCCAACGAACACGCCGTCGACTCCGGGCGCCTCCTGGCACGCCTCGAAGGCGCCGCCGCCGCCCGCGGCTGCACCCTCATCCACGAACGAGCCGTGAGCCTGCGCGAAGACCAAGGCCGCATCCGCGCCGTGGTCCTGGACAACGGGGACGTGATCGAAGCCGGCCAGGTCGTGCTCGCCGCCGGAGTGGGCTCGCAGGCGCTCATCGACTCCGTGCCCGGGCTCGGCGCCACCATCCCGCGCCTAGTCACCGGCTACGGGGTCTCCGCGGTGATGACCACCCATGACGGCACCCAGCCCCAGTCCGTGATCCGGACCCCGAACCGCGCGTTCGCCTGCGGCCTCCATGTCGTCCCGCGAGGCCTGGGACAGATCTACGTCGGCGCGACGAACATCATCAACCCGACCGTGATGACCGAACCCGTCCTGCGCGATCTGGAATTCGTCCTCGGATGCGCACACCGTCAGATCCGCCGGAACCTCTGGTCGAGCAGCGTGCGACGCATCAACGTCGGCAACCGACCCGTCTCCCTCGACGGATTCCCCCTGCTGGGTGAGACCCCGGTCCAGGGTTTGTGGATGACCACCGGCACCTACCGCGACGGCCTGTTCCTGTCGCCGCTGATCGGCCAGGAATTCGCCGACCGCCTCACCGGTGGCAGTGGCGAAGCGGACCTGGCGCTGTTCACTCCTGAACGTGCCCCGGTCCAGCGGGCCGGAGGCCGGCCCCGCATCATCAACACCACCGTCCAGCACATGCTGGCCACCGGCTACGAGCACCATTGGACGATCCCCACGGACTGGCAGGAGTACCTCGAAGCCGATCTCCAGCCGATCTACCAGAACTGGGCCGATCAGATCGACGACGACTTCACGCCACCGCCCGAACTGGTCGCCTCCTCGCGCCTGCACCCGCAAATGGTGCAGTGGCTGCGCGACTACTACGACGCCACCCGAGAGAAGTTCGGCGCACCGGATCGGGCACCGGCCCCCACCCGGGCAGAACTCACCCGGAACGCGACGCGGCAGCTACACACGGCGAACGTTCCCACCCCCACCACCGACGCCGAGGCGCTGGCCGAGCACACCTTCGGCACCACGGACGACACGACGGCACCGGATACGGCCGAACGCGAGCAGTTCCTTAATCTCGTGGCGAGGCGCAGCAACCGGGAGCCCCTGGAGTACCTGACCGGGCACGTCCATGTTCTCGGACTCGATCTCACCGTCCGCCCGGACGTGTTCATCCCACGAGTGCACTCCGAGGCCATGGTCGATGCCGCGATCGAGAACCTCTCCACGCCCACGCCGACGGTCGTCGATCTGTGCACCGGGACCGGAGCGATCGCCCTGGCGGTCGCGACCCGGCTGCCCCAGGCACGCGTGATCGGAGCCGACGTGTCCGAATCCGCCGTGGCATGCGCCCAAGAGAACGCCGACCGTCTGGAGAGCGTCGATGCCGAGAGGGTCGAGTTCCTCCAGGCCGACATCGGCAGTGAGAGTTTCGCCGATGACCTGACCGGCACGACGGATCTCGTCACCGCGAACCCGCCCTATGTGCCCATGGACCTGCACATGCCCAGCGAATGGGCGGTCTACCAGCCCAAGACGGCGCTGTACTCGGGAGCGGACGGCCTCTACCTCACCCGCCTCGTGGCACGCACCGCGCACCGGCTGCTGCGACCGGGAGGCATGTTCGCCCTCGAGCACTATGACGCCGCCCTGGACGAGGTCCTCATGATCCTCACCGACGCAGGCTTCGGGCAGATCACCAGCCACCGGGACCATGACAAGCTTCCGCGATTCATCCTCGCGGTCAAGGAGAGTTGATGGACGCACTCATCAGCCGACGAGGATTCGTCCAGGGCGGCGTCGCCGTCGCGGCCACCGCCGCTCTGCTCGAACCCGGCACCCTCGCACCCCGCGCGCACGCCGGCGGGACGGGCACCACCGTCAGCACGGCCACGAACATCACGCTGAGCACGCACCCCCGCGGCGACGTCACGATCATCGATGTCGGCAATGTGCTGTGGAGCCTGCCCGCCAGAGGCGGGCAAGCGCGCCGCCTCACCGACGATGTCGAAGACGCCACCTGGCCGAGCCTGACCCCGAACGGGCACACCGTCGTGTTCCAGTCATTCCGGCACGGCAACTACGATCTGTGCGCCCTCGACCTGCACACTGGCGCGCTCACCCGTCTGACCGCGGGTACCGGGGACGACCAGGACCCGCACGTCTCGCCCAACGGCAGGGAGATCCTGTTCATCTCCGACGCCGGAGGCACCAGTGCCGTGTGCCGTATCGGCGTGCGAGGCGGAGACCGGCATGTCCTCATCGGGACCGACGACCAACGGTCCTACCACTCACCGCGGTGGCATCCCGGCGGAAAGCACATCGTCTATGTCGCCGACGACACTCACATCGAACAGCTCCACATCACGACCGGCAGCACGAAAATACTGCACACGGTCGAGGAGGGTCATACCATCCGGGGACTGTCGTACTCGCCATCGGGCAAGCTGATCTACGTCGTCTCGCACACCCCGCAGGCGTGGCTCGAACACGACGGGCAACGCCTCACTGACCCCGAGGACGAAGAGCCCGCACCGCTGCCGGCGGCGTGGCTGTCGGACACGGAGTTCATGTATGCTACCAGTGGGGAGATTCGTCGGCGCACGCTCAATGGAACAAGCACGTCTGTCGTGCCGTTCGAGGTCACTTTGTCGGCGGCGGCCGCCCCTGCGGAGATCAAGCCGCGCCTGGATCTGGAGGCGCATGGTCCCGCACTCGGGCTGACCGGGGCGGCGCTGTCCCCGGACGGTGACCGGATCTGTTTCCGCGCGCTCAACACCTTATGGCTGACCGATGCCTCCGGCGACACCAGCGTGGTCGCAGACGACGGCTTCTTCAACGCCGATCCCGCCTGGGAACCCGACGGGGCCGCGATCATCTACACCAGCGACCGGAAGGGAATCATCAACTTATGGCGCCACGTCCTTGCCGACGGCACGGACACGCAGCTGACGTTCGAAAAGAACGGTGCGCTCCTGCCATCGGTGTCACCGGACGGTACATCGGTGGTGTTCCACGATGAAGCCGGCGGCACGCATCGGCTCGACCTCGCCTCCGGCACGGTCACCGAACTGCTGACCGGGCACGAGACGCCGGGAAAGGCGACGTGGTCGCCTGACTCTCAGAAGATCGCGATGGCCGTGCACCAGCCGGCCTCGCCACGCTCGGACAGCGGCCTCAACGAGGTGCTCGTCCTCGACCTCGCCAGCGGTGAGACGTTCACCCAACCATTCTCACCGGGTCTGTCGATCGCGACACGCAACCACGACGGCCCCGTCTGGGCTGCCGATGGCACCGCTCTCTACGCGGTCTGCGAAAGCAGGCTGCACCGCGCCCCGGTCGACAGGTCAGGGCGGGTCACCGCCGAGGCCACCGTCGCCTCCGACGCGATCGCCGACGGGGTGACCAGTTCCGCGTCAGGAGAGGTCGCGTTCCTGTCTTTGGGCACGTTCCATCTGCTCACCGCCTCTGCCGACGTACGGCCGTCCCTCGATTACACCCAGAAGGCACGACCCGAGCGGTTCACGCTGCGCGCCGGACGACTCTGGAACGGGGTGGACGAGGACTACCAGCGCAACGTCGACGTCACGATTCAGGACGGCACGATCACCGATATCCGGCCTGCCGATGAAGCCCACACAGCAGACGTCGACGCCTCCCCGTACACGCTGATACCGGGGTTGATCGACATGCACAACCACTGGCACATGCGAGGCCGGGCCTGGGGAAACCGGCAAGGCCGCCTCTGGCTGGCCTATGGCGTGACTACCAGCCGCTCGGCCGGCGACCTCGCCTACGAAGCACGCGAGACACGCGAAGCCACCCACGCCGGCACCGGCATCGGTCCGCGGTTCCTCAACAACGGCGAGCCTCTTGACGGCAACCGGTGCTCGTTCGGGTTCATGCGGTGCGTGACTTCGGCTGAGCAGGTCGACCGGGAGATCGAACGCATCCTCGCCCTCGGCTATAGCTGTGTGAAGTCCTACCAGCGCCTCCCCGTCACCCTCGAGCGCCGACTCGTCGACGGGCTCGCCGCCCACGGAATCCCCGTAATCTCCCACTACGTCTACCCCGCAGTCGCCTCGGGTCTGCACGGCATGGAGCACACCGGCGGCGGGAACCGGCTCGGCTATTCCCGCACCCTCAGCGCCGCGAAAGGACTCACCGCAGCAGACACCGTGTCCCTGCTCTCGGGCGGAGACTTCTGGGTGTCCTCGACACTGCTGTTCGCCGCGGAAGTCCACGCCGACTCCCGCGACCTCGTTGACGATGAACGCACCCGGGTGCTCTACCCCTGGTGGGATTATCGCCGACTTCAGGACAAGGCCGAGCAAGCCGCCACAGACCCCGACCCCATCAACCTGGCATGGACCCGCGGCGACGTGGACCTGTTGCGGTCGGTGAACGAAGCCGGTGGCCTCGTGGTGCTCGGTACCGATGCCCCCTTGGACGACCTCGGCGTCAGCATTCACACCAATCTCCGGGCCCTCGTCCGCCACGGCTTCGCCCCGGTGGACGCGCTGCGCACCGGAACGGTCAACGCGGCCCAAGCCCTCGGAGCCAGTGAACTCCTCGGACAACTCACCGTCGGGGCACATGCCGACATGCTCATCATTGACGGCGACCCCCTGGCCGATATCGCCGATACCGCCAGAATTCGCGACGTGTTCGTCGACGGCCACCGGCACCGAATCTCGGACCTGCTCGACCCCTACCGCGACCCGTCGGACGCCACCGGCAGCGTCGCACTGACCATGACCGCACACACGTGCTGCAGAAGGAGAAAATAATGTTCCACCTCGACCAGCCCATCACCACGTCCCGCCTGACCATCAGACCATTCACGCCCGCAGACGAAGACGACATGTTCGACTTTGAATCCCGCGACGACGTTGCCCGGTACCTCTTCAACGAGCCCCGCACGCGTGAGGACAACGCCAAGGAACTGGCCAAGCGGGTAACCCAGACCAAGCTCGAAAACGACGGGGACACTCTCCTGCTGGCCGTCGACTACGACGGCACCGTCATCGGCTACGTGCTGCTGACGCTGCTCAGCCGGGACAACTCCCAGGGCGAGTTCGGATATGTTTTCCACCCCGACCACCAGGGCAAAGGCCTCGCCTCGGAAGCGGCAATCGAAATGCTCCGCCTGGGCTTTGAGACCCTGAACCTGCACCGCATCATCGGACGATGCGACCCGCGAAACGCACCCTCCGCCCGGCTCATGGAACGACTCGGGCTACGCAAGGAAGCTCACTTCCGCGAACTAGAGATCTTCAAGGGCGAATGGGGGGACGAGTTCACCTTCGCCATGCTCAAGAACGAATGGGACCAAAGAAAGCACACCGGATGACTCACGACCACAGCAACACCCGATCCGAAACCCACGACGTCCCCTCCCCACAGACACCCGCGCCCAGCTAGGCCGATGGATCGTCCTCACCGCCGTCTCCCTCGGCCTCCTTCTAGCCACGATCGACACCTCGATCCTCTACATCTTCTACTCGTGTCTCCTGGAACCGAAGTCACCGCGTAGCGAGGCATCGCAGGTGCGGCTAGCCGCGCGGGAGGGGCCGAGACGCGCGTGGGCGCCTTAAAGTACCTGGGATAAGGATTCGCGACGATGCATCAAGGATGAGTGTGGTTACCTTCCCCCGCTGGAGTCACCGTGAGTGATCTTTTTGCCCCGCCCGATGCCGTGTGGCAGCGTCCATCGCGGCGCTATCTGGCGCTCAAACTTATCCTCATCCCCACGGTGTGGACCGCCCTGTTCGCCTCCGCCACGGTGCCCGCCTTCCTGTTCGGCCCGCCGTGGCTGGGCTGGGCCCTGATGTACTGCTGGGGCGCATGGGTTGCCTGGCGAATGGTGCGGGCGCCGTTCGAGTTCCGTCGCCGCGGCTACGCCGAACGCGACACCGACGTCTACGTCACGCGCGGCCTTATGACCCGCCGGCTCGTGTGTGTCCCGTACGGACGGATGCAACTAGTGGAAGTGGAGTCTGGACCGCTGGCCCGCGCGTTCCGCTTGGCGAGCGTGCGGATGATCACGTCGTCCACGTCGGGATCCGTCACCATTGAGGGTCTCGACTCCCAGGATGCGGCGGCCCTGCGTGACAGGCTGATCGAACGCGGCGAGGCACAGCAGGCGGGCATCTGATGCGCGGCGCCAAGTCTGTGGAGCGGCCGAGCCCACTCACCGGCCTCGCACACTCCGGTATCGCGCTGGGCGGGGCACTGGTGTTTCTCGCGCGCGAACTATTGGAGGGCCCGCACTCCATCCCGCGATTACTCTTCTTCACCGCGATCACCGGCATAGGCATCGTGTTCGCCGGCCTATGGGGACTGTTCATCTCCCGCACCACCAAGTTCGTGGCCGACGAAGAGGAATTCCTCCTCGAGCGCACCTTCATCTGGGCCTCATCCAAGCGGGTTGACTACACCAAGGTGCAGGCAGTGGAACTCGCGCAGCCCTTCGCCGCCCGGCTCCTGCGGCTCGCCAAAGTACGCATCGACGTGGGCGGCTCAGGCGGCGTCGACCTAGCCTTCCTCAGCCTCAAACGTGCCGAGGCCATGCGCGAACTGATCTTGAGCCGCGCCCACGACGCCTCGGCCTCCGACGTGATGCCAGCACATGCTAGACATGCGCACGAAACGCCAGCGCCTACCGGTCAGGTACCAGCGCATGCGTACGAGATGCCCCCCGCTCAGGACGATGACGTTGTCGTGCGGCTGCGCCCGTCCGTGTTGATGCTGGGCACCCTCGTGTCCACCAGCGCGCTGGCGGGCATCGTGACCGGAGGCGCGGCCTGGCTGCTGGCGTGGTGGCTCAAGTCGCCGATCGCGGTGATGGGCCTGACGCTGGCGATCGCCGGGTGGTTCTGGTCTCAGCTCGGCGGCAACTGGGGTTTCATCATGACCCGCCAGAAGGAGACGCTGCGCATCGTCCGGGGGCTGGCGTCGACAACGGCACAAGAGCTGCGTCCCGAACGAGTCCAGGGTGTCGTGGTCTCGCAAGACCTGCTGCAACGGCTCACCGGCCTGTACCGGGTCCACGTGACGGTGTTGGGTTTCGAACCGGAGATCGACGCTACGGCCTCAGCCAACAACTCGCTGGTGCTGCCCTACGGCACCCGTGAGGACGTGGCCCGGGTGGTGGGCGCCATCTGGCCCACGGCTCGCCTGGGCGTGGTGTCCCGGAATCATCCGCCCCAGCGGGCGCGCTGGCTCATGCCGCTCGCCTACCCCCACACCTCGTGGGGGTTCGACGGCGAGGTGCTCGTCTCCCGGCACGGTTGGCTGAACCGCACCGTCACGGCGGTACCACACCAGCGAATGCAGTCCTTCGGCATCACGCAAGGCCCGCTCCAGCGCCGACTGGGCCTTGCCACCGTGGCGGTGCATACGACGGATGGGCCGGTGGATTTGAAGGTGCGCGACATGGATGCCGGCGACGCGAGGGCCTTGTTCATGGCGCAACTGGAACGGGCACGGGCCGCCCGCGCCGCCGCAGGTCAGCGGTAGGACGGCTAGACAACTCAGGCGCGCACCAGGTCGGGGTGCTCTGCCGCGTCCTGAGCGGCCAAGGCAGCGCCGATGATGCCTGCCTTGTTGCGCAGCGTCGCCGGAATGATGGGAGTGGCTAGGTCCAGTTGCGGCCCGAACTTGTCCCAGTCCTTCGACACTCCGCCGCCCACCACGAACAGGTCCGGCGAGAAGAGCATCTCGATGTGGCGGTAGTACGGCTGCAGCCGCTCCTTGGTCCACTTCTCGTAGCTGAGGCCCTCCTTGTCCTTGATGGACGAGGCGGCGCGCTTCTCCGCGTCGTATCCGTTCAACTCCACGTGGCCAAGCTCGGCATTGGGCACGAGCACGCCACGGTAGATGATGGCTGTGCCGATACCGGTTCCAAGCGTGGTCAGGATCACCAGACCGGGGTGTCCCTTCGCGGCGCCGAAGTGCACCTCCGCCAAGCCGGCCGCGTCGGCATCGTTGACGAGGGTGACTGGGCGGCCCAGCTTGTCGGTGAAGTAGTCGTCCGCCTGAAGCCCGGCCCACTTCTGATCCAGGTTCGCGATGAACGGGATGCGCCCATGACGCACCGGGGCGGGGATCGTGATGCCGACGGGAGCGTCACCGAGCTGGCCGGCGAAGGAGTCGATGATCTCGGCGATGACCTCGGCCACCGCTTTGGGCGTCGACTTCTTCGGGGTGGGGATGCGTAGCCTTGGCGCGGCGAAGTCGCCGCCTTCCAAATCCACTGGGGCGCCCTTGATCCCCGAGCCTCCAACGTCGATGCCCAAAACCATGCTCATGGGCGCTAAGCCTAGTGCCGCGTGTCAGAAGTTCGCTAACGTCTTATCCGTCCGTCACGGCCGGGCGGCACCAGGTGCGGGGAGTCTTTCCCGACGCCCGACATCCCACGCGCTACATGCGTTCGGGGGCGTCGATACCCAGCAGGCCGAGGCCCTTGGCGAGCACCTGTTTGGTGGCTGCGCACAGCGCCAAGCGGGAGGCCCGCACATCGCCTTCGGACTTCAGCACCGGGCACGCCTCGTAGAACGAGGCGAGCGCGCCAGCTAGGTCGTACAGGTAGGCGCACAGCTTGTGCGGCGCCAGGCTGGTGGCCACCTCGTCCACCACGTCGCCGAAACCGCTCAGCAGCAGAGCGAGTTGTTGCTCCGCGGGCTCGTCGAGCACGGTAACGGAGGCGAAGTGGATGCCCTCGGCCTCGGCCTTGCGCAGAATCTGACAGACCCGGGCATGCGCGTACTGCAGATAGGGGCCGGTGTCGCCCGTGGTCTGCACCATGCGCCCGGCATCGAAGACGTAGTCCTTCTGCAGCCCGTTGCTGAGATCGGCATATTTGATGGCGGCCAGGGCGATGTTGGGCGCCGCCTCCTCCTCGGCCGCATCCAGCAGCGACTCGAGCGTGGCGGCCGACCCGTCGCGGGTCTTGGATGGCTTGCCGTCACGGCCCAGCACCATGCCGTAGCCGACGTGCTGGGCGGCCACATCGTCGGGCAGGAACCCGGCCTTGCGGGCGACAGCGAACACCTGCGCGAAGTGGCTGGCCTGCCGCACATCGGTGACGTAGATGATCCGGTCGGCACGCAGGTCCCGGACGCGGCGACGGATGGCGGCCAGGTCGGTGGTGGCGTAGCCGTAGCCGCCGTCGCGCTTGCGGACGATCAGTGGAGCGTCGAAACCGTCGACGAAGACACACAAGGCACCGTCGTCGATCACCGCCACCCCGGAGTCCTCGAGTTCCTTGACCAGCACCGGCAGGTCGGCGTTGTAGGTGGATTCGCCGGCTAGGTCGTCGTCGGTGAGCAGCACGCCGAGCCGCTGATAGGCCTCGTTGAATCCGGGTTTGGACACCTCGACGAGCTGACGCCAGATCCGCAGCGATTCCTCGTCGCCGCCCTGGAACACCGCCACCCGGGCCCGGGCACGCGTCGCGAACTCGTCGTCCTCCTTGAACCTCGCCGCGGCCCGCTTGTACAGCGCGTCGGCCTCGGCCAGAGTCAGCGTTGATGCGTCGATGCCCTCATCGAGCACCTCCTCGATCAGCATGCCGAACTGGGTGCCCCAGTCGCCGATGTGGTTTTGCGGGATGACAGTGTGGCCGAGCGCACTCAGGACGCGGTTGAAACAGTCGCCGATGATGGTGGTGCGCAGGTGCCCAACATGCATCTGCTTGGCGACGTTGGGGGCCGAGTAGTCGATGACCACGCGCTGCGGATAGCTGACCTTGTTGATCCCACCGTCGGGGTCCTCGAGCAGCACGGTGGCTGCCGCAGCGAGCACCTCGGAACGCATTCGGAAGTTGATGAACCCGGGTCCGGCAATCTCTAACGGCTCGCACAGGTCCGCCACGTCGAGCCGCTCGACGATGTCCGCCGCCACCTCCCGCGGCGGGCGCCCCTCCTGCTTGGCCAGCCGCAACGCCACGTTGGACTGGAAATGGCCGAATTGGGGCTTGGTGGCCGGACGCATCTCGGGGTCGACGCCGGTCACCTCACGAAGGCGCGCATCGAGCAGCGCGGGGAGAGACTGCATGCGCGCCATTGTTCCACTGACGAGGGCACCGGCCCAAGCGGGCGGCTGCTTATCCGCAGGCCATCAAGCTGTAAGGTCCGCGTCCGGAAATCCCGGCCGTCGAGTCTGGGACAGGCGTCCTTCTTGAAAGGAAAGTGCCCGCTGGGCCCAGTGACTGAACCGAAACACCCGCCGGTCAGTAGCCTCGCGAGGAACGAAACCAGGCGTGTCGAGGCTCGGGCGACATACCGGCGGGGGCTTTCCTTCCAAGAAGAAGACCCTCCGGGACCAGTGACTCGACCAACCGGCCGACGCTCGCCCAGCGGTAACTTTCGGTTCAGTCTCACGAACGACGAGTCAGGCGCGCCCTCGCTGGGTAGGCTCGCAGCAGTGCCTCGAGATCAACCGGCGATCAGGAGGATCCGTCATGTCTACAGCATCGAGTCAACTCACCCACACCCCCGAAGACAGCCCTCGCGTGGCTCTCGACGATGAGGTGATCAAGCGCGAGGAACGCCTCTCCCCTCGAACGATGATCGTCTGGGGGGTCATCGCCTTGTTGGGCGGCCTCGGCTGGACGATGATCGCCATCGCCCGCGGCGAAACCGTCAATGGAATCTGGTTCGTGTTCGCGGCCGTGTGCTCGTATTTCATCGCGAACAAGTTCTACGCCACCCTGGTCGCTAACCGGCTGACCCGGCCCGACGACCGCCGCGCCACCCCCGCCGAGTACAAGCACGACGGCCACGACTTCGTGCCCACCGACCGGCGCATCCTCTACGGGCACCATTTCGCTGCCATCGCGGGCGCCGGGCCGCTGGTGGGCCCCGTCCTCGCGGCCCAGATGGGCTATCTCCCCGGAACCATCTGGATCATCGTGGGCGTCATCTTCGCCGGCGCCGTCCAAGACTACGTGGTGTTGTTCTGCTCCATGCGACGCGGTGGCCGCTCCGTCGGGCAAATGGCCAAGGACGAACTCGGCCGGTTCGGCGGGGTCGCGGCGCTCATCGCCACCATCGTCATCATGCTCATCATCATCGCCATCCTGGCGCTGGTGGTGGTCAATGCGCTCGGCGAATCCACCTGGGGCGTGTGGAGCGTCGGCCTGACCATCCCGATCGCGCTATTCATGGGCATCTATCTGCGTTACCTCCGGCCCGGCCGGGTCACCGAGGTTTCGGTCATCGGTGTGGTGCTGCTCTTGGGCGCGATCATTAGCGGCGGCTGGGTCGCCCATACGGAGTGGGGTCAAGCCCTTCTCCACTTGGACCGTGTGACGCTGGCGTGGGCGGTCATCATCTATGGTTTCGTCGCGGCGGTGCTGCCGGTGTGGTTGCTGTTGGCCCCGCGTGACTATCTGTCCACGTTCATGAAGGTGGGCACCATCGCCATGCTGGCCGTCGCCATCGTCGTGGTGCGGCCGAGCATCGCCGTGCCGGCCGTGACTGTGTGGGCGTCGCGCGCCGACGGGCCGGTGTTTAGCGGATCGTTGTTCCCGTTCCTGTTCGTCACCATCGCCTGCGGGGCCCTCTCCGGGTTCCACGCCATGATCGCCTCCGGCACCACCCCGAAACTAATCGAGAAGGAACGCCAGACCAAGTTCATCGGCTATGGCGGAATGCTCATGGAGTCGTTCGTCGCGATCATGGCACTGGTGGCGGCGCTGTCCGTGGATTCGGGCATTTACTACGCCATGAATTCGTCCACCGCGGCCACTGGCGGCACAGTCGAGGGCGCGGTGGCATTCGTGAATTCCCTGGGGCTCACCGGGGTCCATCTGACCCCCGAGCAACTCACCGACACGGCCGCTCTCGTGGGAGAGCACTCCGTGGTCTCGCGCACCGGCGGTGCCCCCACGCTGGCCGTCGGCTTGGCCACCATCATGCATCAATGGTTCGGCGGCCCCGCCATGATGAGTTTCTGGTACCACTTCGCCATCATGTTCGAAGCGCTGTTCATCCTGACCGCGGTGGACGCCGGCACTCGAGTCGCCCGGTTCATGCTCTCCGACGCGTTGGGCAACTTCTACCCGAAGTTCCGGGAGGCGAGCTGGAAGCCCGGCAGTTACCTAACCACCGGTCTGATGGTGGCGGGCTGGGGAGCCATCCTGCTCCTGGGAGTCACCGACCCGTTGGGCGGGATCAACACCTTCTTCCCGCTGTTCGGCGTGGCCAATCAGCTCTTGGCCGCGTTGGCCTTGGCCGTGTGCCTGACGATCTTCGCTCGGCGCGGGCGCAAGTGGGCGCTGCTGATCGTCGCGGTACCGCTGACCTTCGCCGCGGTGGTGACCATCAGCGGCTCGTTCCTGAAGATCTTCAGCAGCGACCCGCGGGTGGGCTATTGGGCCAACCACAACCGCTACGCCGAGGCCCTACGCCAAGGCGTCACGGAGCTTGGCGGGGTCAAGGGGCAGGAGGCCATGGCGGCGGTGGTGCGCAACACCGCGGTGCAGACCACGCTGTCGGTGGTGTTCCTGGCCTGCGCCTTGGTGGTCATCACCATGTGCGTGTGGCAAACCATCAAGGCGCTTCGGCAGGCCGGCGGGCGCGACACGGAGGATCCCCCGGTCCAGTCGCATTTCTTCGCGCCGGCCGGGCTCGTGCCCACTCCTGCGGAGAGGGAATTGGAGAAGCAATGGGCCGTCTACTTCGCCGAGCACCCGGAGAAGAGCTACCAGGGCGGCGGTCACGGATGACCCGCCTGGCAGCCTGTTGGAGGGCCATCGCGTGGTGGCTGGGCGGCGTGCTCGGTGAGCACCGCTATCACAACTACCTGGCCCACCACCACCGCCACGGCCACGGGCGGCCCATGACCGAGGCCGAGTTCTGGAGGTCCGAGTACGCGCGGGCCTCCAGCCAACCCTCGAATCGCTGCTGCTGATCCCGTTCGGTAACCACTTCGCCGAGGCACGGCAGCCCACATGATCGCACGCACACGTTTCTCAACGATCCTCTTGGTAGACTCCGGCGGCCACTCATTCGAAGGAGACCATGCAAGCGGCAATATCCCTCACGCCGGAGGAACTGAGCGAGTTTCTGCTCGGCGTCGCCACCGCCCGCCCCGTGTTCATTTGGGGCCCGCCCGGCATCGGCAAGTCGTCGCTGGTGGAACGCTTCGCCGCAGAGGTGGGCCTCCCGTGCGTCTCGCTGCTGGGCAGCCAGCTCGCCCCCGAAGACCTCATGGGCGTGCCGCAGATCAAGGACGGCGTCACGCGGTTCTTCCCTCCCGCGATGATCGCCCGGGACGACCCCTACTGCCTGTTCCTCGACGAACTCAACGCCTGTTCCCAGGATGTGCAGAAGTCGTTCTACAGCCTCATCCACGACCGGCGCGTCGGCGAATACGTCTTGCCGGAGGGTTCCATCGTCATCGGCGCCGGCAACCGGGCGCAGGATTCGGCCATCGTCAAGCCCATGTCGTCGGCGCTGATGAACCGCATGGTGCACGTGCATCTGCGGGTCTCGGCCAGCCAGTGGCTGGCGTGGGCGTCGGAGGCGGGGCTGCATCCGCTGGTCATTGAGTACCTCAGCCAGCGCCCGGACCATCTGTGGAGCCAGCCGCCGCGCCACGAGGAGCCGTTCTCCACGCCTAGGTCCTGGCACATGGTCAGCGACGCGCTGGCCTCCTTCGGTGAGAATCCCCGCCCGGAGATACTTGAGGCCATCGCCTCCGGCTGCTTGACGCCGCATCACGCCGCGCAGTTCAAGGCCTTCGGCAAGCTCTCCGGAGACCGGCATCGCCTCGACGCCATCCTCAAGGGCGACGCCCGCTGGCCTGCCGATCCGGCCGACCGAGACGTGCTCTACTTCTTGGCGCAGGCCTTCCGGGCACGCCTGATCAAGATGCTGCCGCCGCAGAAGAACCAGGCCAGCGCCGACGTGCAGGCCCTCATCCACACGTCGAAGGCGCTGCTGCGTGACCTGGCGCGGATCAGCCTGGAGATGGCGCAGATCGTCGTGGCGGAGGTCAACGGCGAGTCTCTGCCCGCCTGGTACATGGTGGAGGTGGTGCGGGACCTCCCCCGCCTGGTAGAGCGCCGCGACCCCAAGGGGTCCTGATGGGCAAATCGGCCAAGCGGAACGACCCGGCCACCAAGGCTTACGACGCGGCTTACGGCGCCCTCGGCGGACACCCTATTTTCCGTCGGCTGGTGCATGACTTCCGCTGGGTGCGTTCCAAGGACGACGCATGCCCGGCCGATGGGTGGATCGTCGCCTTCCGCGACGAGAGCATGCATGTGCACCCCAAGCGCTTGGCCGACCCTGACGAGTGGGTGTACGCCATGGCCAGGGCCGTGCTGCTGCATGGCATGGAACTGTGGCGGCGTGACCACGGCGATTGGCAGGCCTGGAGCACGGCATGCGACGTGATCACCGCACGTTTCATGACCGGGCTCAAGTTCGGCCGCGCCCCGGCGGGCATGGCCCTTCCGGCCGGTTTGCCCCAGTGGGACGAGGAACGCTGGTACCGGGAATTCTGCGAAAAGGGCATCGCCGGCTGGGCTTTGACGCTCAGTTTGGCCGGCCCGTCGCGCCCCACCATGGAGGCCCCCGGGTCGTGGCGCGTGCCCCACGCCTGGGGGCCGACCCCCGCCGAGGAGTTCGCCGCCGGGATCGCCCAGTCGGTGGCCCAAGCCGTCGAGGTGGCCGCTGGTCTCCGTGAGACGCTGGGCGGCGACCCTGCGGATACGGTTCATCGGTTGAGCGCCGCGACGCGCTGGGCACGCGACTGGTTCATCAGTAGCTTCCCGCTGCTGGGCGCCATGGTGGCGGCGTTCACCATCGTCGAGGACGGCGAGATCTGCCAGCGGGAGGAGATCAGCATCGCGGCGGTGGACGAGACCATGCGCACCATTTATCTCAACCCGCGCGTTGGCCTCACCAAGCAGGAGCTGTGTTTCGTCATCGCCCACGAGGTGCTGCATGTGGCGCTGCGTCATGACTCGCGCCGGCGCGGCCGCGACCATTTCCTATGGAACGCGGCGTGCGATTTCGTCATCAACGATTGGCTCATCCAGATGCAGGTGGGAGCGGCGCCTACGATGGGGCTGCTCCACGACATCAGCCTGCGCGGGCTGTCCGCGGAGGAGGTGTATGACCTGATCGCCAACGACATCCGGCTCAAACGCAAACTGCACACCCTGGCCGGTAAGCAGGGCGACATCCTGGACCGCCGCATCGGGGAAACCGACGCGTACTTCACCGATCTCGACGCGTTCTGCCGCGAGCAACTGGGCAAGGGGCTCCTGCTGCACCAAGAGCAGAGCCGCGGTTTCATCCCGGCGGGCCTGTTGGAGGAGATCAATGCCGTGTTGCAGCCGCCCATCTCGTGGGAGGTGGAGTTGGCGCGCTGGTTCGACCATCATTTTCCGCCAGTCGAGACGAGGCGCTCGTGGGCGAGGCTGAGCCGGCGTCAGTCGAGCACGCCGGAGATCCCGCGCCCTCACGTCGCCCCCAATCCGGCGCTGCTCGACGGGCGAACCTTCGGTGTCGTGCTGGATACGTCCGGCTCGATGGATCGCCGAACCTTGGCCAAGGCGTTGGGTGCCATCGCCAGCTACGCCGAGGCGAAGGATGTGCCGGCCGTGCGGGTGGTGTGCTGCGACGCCGCCCCGTACGACATGGGCTACCTGCCCGCCGGGGACATCGCGGGGCGGGTGAGGATCCAAGGCCGCGGCGGCACCGTGCTGCAGCCGGGCATCGACTGGTTGGAGAACGCGCCCGACTTTCCCAAGGATGGCCCCATTCTCGTCATCACCGACGGATACTGCGATCCGCTGACCATCCGCCGCGAACACGCCTTCCTGCTCCCACCTGGGCGTCGCCTGCCCTTCGCCCACAGGGGCGAGGCCTTCGAGATGAGCTGAACCGGAACTGGCCCAATGAGCCCACCGCGCATCGCCGCTGATGCGTTGTCAGTATCGCCGCTGATGCGTTGTCAGTGGTGCCCCATACCCTGATCTACTACCCGGACCTGGAAGGAGGCACCCCATGACGACCGGGTCACCGTTGATGCTCGCCACGTTGCGCACGGGTCAGCACTCCTGTTCAACAGGCGCGTGGGTGCCTGAGGTGACGTGCACGCGCAGGCCGCAAGTACGCCGCCCGGCACAGGCTTCACAAGCGTTTGCCTTCGACGAGGACGAGGAGTAGGCAATGACGGCTAGCCGAGATCAAGATCCCTTCCGGGCCATCGCGGAGTCGGTCAGGGACGCAGAGCTCGTGGAGCAGGTGTCGGCACTGATCGAGCAGGCCCAAGCCGTAGTAGCCGCGCAGGTAAACTCGACCTTGACGGTTCGCAACTGGTACATCGGGCGCCTGATCGACGTGGCGGTGCTGCGCGAGGGCCGCGCTGGCTACGACCAGGAACTTGTCGCCTCACTGGCGCGACAATTGACAGCCCGGTACAGACGAGGCTTCGAGAAGGCCAACCTCTACCGAATGCTCCAGTTTGCCCGGACCTTCCCCGATTCAGAGATTGTCGCAACGCTGTCGCGACAATTGAGCTGGAGCCACTTCCACACGCTCCTACCGGTCGGCACGCCCGAGGCACGCGCCTTTTATGTGAAGGAAACCATCGACCGCCGACTCAGCGTCCGGGAGCTGCGCCGGGCCATCGAACGCAAGGCGTTCGAACGCCGCGAGATCGCCGACTCTCAGACCCCCGAAGGCACAGCCGTTCCGCTCGACACCTTCCGCGACCCGATGCTGCTGGACATGCTGGGCCTAGCCGACACCTTCATGGAGCGCGACCTCGAAGCCGCCCTGCGGCACGACATGGAGGCGTTCCTGCTGGAGGCCGGCCGCGGGTGGACCTTCGTCGAACGACAGAAGCGGATGGCGTTCGATGGCGAGGACTACTACCTCGACCTGCTGTTCTACTCCCGCCCACTGCAACGCCTGATCGCGGTGGAACTGAAGGTAGGCAAGTTCAAACCGGCGTACAAAGGCCAGATGGACTTCTACCTGAAGTGGCTGAACAAGTATGAACGTGAGCCACACGAACAGGCCCCGATCGGACTGATCCTCTGCACCGAGGCCAGCCGTGAACAGATCGAGTTGCTGGAACTCCACAAGGACGGGATCGTCGTCGCCGAATACTGGACCACGCTCCCGCCCAAGGACAAGCTCCAGGCCCGCATCCAGGCGATCTACCGCGACGCGCAGGAGCGGATCGCCCGAAGGCAGCTCGCGGCAGCGCCGGGAGAGGACACCTGATGAACCAAAGGGTCCTGACGGACGTTCTTCTTGAAAGGAAAAGCCCCGCTGGGACTATTCGGAATGGGCAGAAGAATTGCCCCGGCGCGGCGACCTCATCAGCGGCCTCGTCCGGGGCTCATGGCGCCCATGCTAAGACGCCCAGACACACGACGTCGGACACGAAGCACCTTCTACCCCGGATCAAGAGCACCCGCAAGGGCCTTGACAAGCAGTACCTGTGGCTCGGCACCGCCGTCCCTGGCGACACGCTCGGCAACTTCGGCAGCGCCATCGAGCTGCTCGCCCAACGCTCCACCTACTTCTACGAGGAGCAGGGCCACTACTGGTTCGATACCCAGCCCTCGGTCACCAAAACCGCGAACGACTACGCCGAACGCCTCCGCGAGGATGTCGAGACAGTGTGGAACGAGATCACCCGCCGCCTCCAAACCGAACAACGGGCCCGTGGCGTGTTCGACCGGGTCCACATCGCCCCCTCGTCCTCGGCCGATATCCCGGACCTGGAAGACACCCGCCTGGTGATCGCCCACCCGCGGCACCCCCGGAGCAGGCAGGACGGCCCCGACTCGGCGGCGCACACCTGGGTGCGCGAGACCATCGAGGCCAAGGGGGCGAGCCAGCGCATCCACCGCAACACGCTGATCTTCCTGCTCGCCGATAAGGCTGCGTTGGAAAGCCTCGAGGCCGCCACCCGCAGCTTCCTCGGCTGGAAACGGGTCCAGGACACCAGCGAGGTCCTGAACCTGTCGGTGCAGCAGCGCAAGCAGACCGACGA
Source organism: Arachnia sp. (assembly GCA_041854805.1). Lineage (GTDB taxonomy): Bacteria > Actinomycetota > Actinomycetes > Propionibacteriales > Propionibacteriaceae > Arachnia. The sequence continues at coordinate 21,766 of JBHADA010000056.1, read as the reverse complement.
CCGGGTCTCCCTGCTGGACGAGACCGTCTCTGCCCGCATCAAGGACACCTTCGTGTGGGCGGTCTACCCGGAGCAGTTCGATCCGACCAAACCGTTCGAGGTCGTCGCCGACAGGGTGCCCGAATCCGGAGGACGCTCCTTGGCCGAACGCGTGAGCGCCCAGCTCGGCCGGGCGGATCAGCTCATCACCGAGTTCGGCGCGCCGATCCTAGGCGCCACACTCCACAGCGAACTTGGCACGCTGTGGAGCGAGGTCGGCGAGATCACACTCGGCGAACTCTGGGGCTACTTCACCCGCTACACCTACCTGCCCCGCCTCGTCCGACGCGAAGTACTCGACGCCGCGGTCCAGCAGGCACTGACCGCGGTTCTCGTCGATGACGAACGCTTCGGCATCGCCACAGGCAAAGACGCCGAGACCGACCGCTACCGAGGCCTCGTGGTGCCGCCAGCCCCGAACGCGGGCATCCAGCCCACCGACTCCACGCTGCTCATCGAGATCGGCCGAGCGCAGCAGCAAGCCGAAGCCGATCGCGCGACGGCTCGGGAATCTGCCCGGCCAGCGCAGGACGGCGGCTCAGTAGATATGGCCTGGGCGGAAACGCCTCAGCCTGCGCCCAGCAGCGATGAGCGCCCACCGGGCGAGTCCACGATCGAAACAGCACTCGCGCACTTCTTCGGCTCGGTCAAGATCGATCCCGAACGCTATTCCCGCGACATCGGCAACGTCACCCGCGAGGTCATCGACCGCCTTGCGGGGGCAGGCGCGCGACTGGAGATCACCATCGACATCCAGGCCGTCAAGCCCGAGGGCTTCGACGAGACGGAGGTCCGCACGATCAGTGAGAACGCCCGCACCCTGAAGTTCAACCCGGGCGCGGGCTTCGAGAAGGGGTGAGGGCTTCCATGGCGCGCTTCGGAAGCGATCAGACGAACATCAGTCGCCTCGGCGTTCGCCTCCCGGCCTCACCATCAGCGGAGGAGATCTGATCGAGATGGCACGTCCACCCGCATGGTCGGCGTCACTTCAGACGAAACCCGGACGGCTCCAAGAAGACTTGGGACCTGAGCCAGTGTCTAAAGTACGAGTTCGGAACCAACGACCCAGTCAAGGCCAACATCGAGTTCTTCGTGGGGCTGCGGAACCATGTGGAGCACCGCTTCCAGGACTCGGTCTTGGTGGCGACAGCCGCAGAGGCGCACGCGTGCATCATCAACTTTGAGACGGAACTCGTTACCTTCCCAGTACCCGGCCGTCAAACGCCATCGGCGTCGTCCTCGCCGGGAACTAGGGCAACGGGCCCCGAATCATGGGAATGACAAACATCCGCGCCCGCCCCGGACGAGGTCGAGGGTCGGCGGGCGCCAGGAAACCTTTCCCCGATTCAGAGAGTGTCGCAACGCCGCCGCAACGATTGAGCTGGAGCCACTTCCACACACCTGCCGATCGGCATACCGGGTTCGCGGCGATGAGCGGGGTGGTCTCACTCTCGATGTCGGTGTAGTCAGAGTGAAACACCTGGCCATCCTAGTCTTTGATGGCAACTTCGCTGAGCGGCCTTCCTGAGGAAACGGCTTTCGCCACATCGGAGGAGTCAGCAACTTCCGGAAGCAGCTCATATGAGTAGAGGTAAATATCTCCGGTGGCGAGTTCTTTCAGACTCTCAGCATCCGCCCGGCTCGACTGTGGCAGGGAATCCGAGGCGGGCGCGCCGGAAGCAGGAGATACCGGTTGCTCTTCCACACCATCGCCGCTTGAGACCCCATAAGGGTTGACCTTACCAGGGTTGGTCAGGGAGTACGTGACCCACTTAGGGCATCGGACTGTTGCCTTGCAGAACCCCGTCACGACACCGTACGTTGTTTGGTCGGTCGCGATTGGAACGACTACCTTCTTTCCCGTAAGGCGGGACGTGTACGTGTATGATTTTTGGTAATATGGGGCGACGCCGAGGGTCAGCTCCACCTGAGCCGTGACCCTGCACAATGGATCACACCTTAGCTTGCCCGCCCAAGTGGCAAGGTTGTAGCGGGAACCAACGGGAGTCGCGGACGGTGAAGCTGCAAGCACTTTCACGGCGTTGGCATCCCAGATGTTGTGCTTATTCCAGAGCTTGTCCCATCCGAAGCCAGCGTCTTGGTCGGCATCGTAGAATCCCCGTCGCAGCGGGATGCCTACGCTCAGCTTGGTGTTGAAGGTCACGCTGATGACGGTTGCGGCGGGTAGCCAGCAGGAGGCGGCGCGGCGTCTGCTGGGCAGACAAAAGCCCCAATGCACATTGACAAGGCTAGTAGCGTTGTGACAACGAGGCGCGTGAGACGAGATATTTGATGACCTTTCGAAGATACTAGGATCAGTCTATGACTACTGGAGGCTGACCGTGCGGGAAACCGAGAAACTGCTAGCGATTGTCCGTGAGGCGTGGGAGGAGGCGGACCGGATTGCTCGTTGCGAAGGGGGTGCGATCCATGACGTGCGACTTCGTTGTGATGCTCGAAGTGCACCTGTCCTTCAGGTGGTCTACTCTCTTCCCCTCAGCGGCGGCCGTTTGGGGGTCGAATTTTTCTTGCCTCGGGACAGTCGTGACCAAGAGATTCGGGAACTCTTGGAGGGCTTCTTCTACGACCTCATCTACGAGCCGACGGACATGACTAGGGGCATGTGGATCGATGGGGTTTGGTGGTGGGCGCCAGGAACCGTGCCACTTCCTCGCCTCGACTCATGACGGCGTAGGAGGCTTGGATACAATCCTCTCACTTCGAGTCATGAGATGCGAGGATCTTATCCAAGGCGTCTGGCCGCTTCTCTCGCGTGTTCACAAGCGGAGAGATGCGTGCCACTGTCACACCAATTGACTTGGGGCTATTGGGGCTACCGGAATTGACTTGGGGCTACCGGAAGACGCGGGAGCGGACCGCCCGGAGGCAGCCTCAACGCAGCGGTCATAAATGGTCGGGCTACCCGCGAAACACCTTGTGCTGCGCGGCTTGGGCGCGCGGGCGAATGGTGAGCCGGTCGACGTTGACGTGCGCCGGGCGAGTGGCCATCCAGCAGATAGCGTCGGCCACATCGTCGGCACTGAGCGCCTCGACGCCGGCGTAGACCGCGTCGGCGCGGGCCTGGTCGCCACCGAACCGGGTGAGAGAGAACTCGTCGGTATGCACCATGCCAGGAGCGATCTCGGTGACGCGCACGGGCTGGTCATACAGCTCCAGCCTCAACGACTCCACCACGGACCGGACACCGGCCTTGGCCGCGCAGTACCCGGCGCCGCCCTCGTAGCCGCCGTCGGCGGCCGTGGATGTGACGAACACGATGACGCCCTCAGCGGCCACCAGGGCGGGCAGCAGGGCCTTGGTGACCCGCCCGGTGCCGATGAGATTGGCCTGAAGCATGGCTTGCCAAGCCTCGAAGTCGGCCTCCGCCACAGGTTCCAGCCCCAGCGCCCCGCCCGCGTTATTGACTAGGACGTCGAGGCGGGGGCCCACCGTATCCGCCAGCCGCTCCACGTCGTCCGCCGACGACACGTCGCACGTCACCGCGGTGCCGTCGATCTCGGCCGCCAAAGCCTGGATGCGCTCGGCCCGCCTGGCCGCGCAGATGACGTGGTATCCCTCACCCGCTAGCCGCCGGGCAGTCGCGGCGCCGATGCCGGAACTGGCCCCAGTCACCACGGCGATCTTCGTTTCGTGTTGTGCCTCCACGGCCAGCAGTCTAATGAGCCCGCGGCGGCCCACCGCAACGTCTGCCTCGTCCACGGTCGCGATGGAATGTTTCCCGCCACGCGCGCCGGTCTCATCAGGGCCACCTGATCCGTCGGCGAAGATTGCCCTTCGCAGCAACCATCTTCGCTGCCGCGAACTGGGCCGGGATTGACGCGGGTGGCCGATACGGTGGACCTGCGGTCGGCGACCGGAGCCCGAGGCTCCTGGGGCGTGGAGGGAGGATCGTGTCCGAGAAGTGGCGCGAGCTGTTAGTCAGCACCAATTGGGGCGAGTTGACCCATGCCTTTGGTGTTGCTGCCGACACCCCCTGGCAACTTGCCTGTCTCATCGACCCCGCCCTGCGCGCCTCGGCCCGGGAGCGGCTGGCCGATTGCCTGCTGCACAAGGGCGCGGTCTACGACGCGGCCCACCCCGCCATGGAGGTGGTGGCCCATATGGTGGTCGCGCGGGCCCTGCTCGAACCAGAAGACGGCTACCACCTGCTGCGGCGATACGCCGCCGCTCTCACCCACTACGGCGAGACCAACCCCAGCAAGGACTCGGCCAGCCGTCATTACGCGGCCGTGGAGCGGGTCTTGGCGCCGCTGCTCGACGGGCCGGAGGCAGCCAAGGTGGTGCCGTTCTTCGGGGTGACCGGATGGCTGTCACCCGAGGCAGTCACCCCGCTGTTTACCCTCGCGGTGCGTCGCCCAACCGACGACCTAGCCGTGGCCGCATTCGTCGCCTTGGCCAGGGCCGATCAGGAACCAGAATTCCATCTGGACGATTGGCGCCTAAGAATGCTGGGCGCCTGGTTCCGATTGATTCGACGGGCCGAACGCCCAGGCGATATCGAGACCATCGCGAAGATGTGGCCGATGCGTGAGGAACTCTCAGGCATGGTGGATCTCGCAGGCGACCTGCTGGCGGTCAATCCCGCCGGCGCCCGCGAGGTGTACATGCTGTTGCCGGAGTCCCCGCAGGCGGCCGAACAGTTGATGACGGTGGTCCAGCACTCGCCGGCCGAGGCCCCACTCGCCCAGGCGGCCATCCTGCGCATGCTCTATGGCGACGCCATAGAGCCCTACGCCGCCATCGATCTGCTGCGGCGCCTCGTGCCCACCCCCGAGGTCTACGACTTGGTTGACTGGTGCGGCCACCGGCCAGCCGAACCCAAACGCCAACGAGACATCCGCGCCGACGCCGGAGCCATGCTGGCCGCCGCTGGCGATCCACGCTGGGAGGAGCACGTCCTCGCGGTGCTGACCCACAACCCGAGGCCGGTCGAGGTGCGCCCCACCGGCAGCGCGTGGCCGCTGACGCACGCGCTTCAGGAGGCTCCCGTCGCCGGAACCCCCGAGATGCTGGAGCAGGTGCGGCGCATTCTGCGCGAGGAACTCGGCTCGGGGCTGACCTGGGAGGTCGAGTCGATGCTGCGCTGGCTGGGCGACTGGGGCAACGACGACGCCTTGGCCGCACGGCCGGAGGTGCTCGCTTGGGCGGAGGACCTGCCGGGCGCGGTGGCACAGGTGCTGGCCGCATGGGGCGACCCAGGCGACGTCGAGCTTGTCCGCCGACTCGCTGTCGACGACGCTGACGCCCGGCTGGCCCTCGCCCGGCGTACCGGCGAACTGCGCGACTGGCACACCGTGATCGGCGCGCCCACGCCCTACCTCGACGATCAGGTGCTGCGGGAGTATCCCGACGCGACGGACCCGGTGTTCATCGAATGGGCCACCAAACGCATTGAGCCCTTCGTGCTGGGCGACGACGCGGTGGTCCTGGATCAACGCGTGGCCGCCATAGACCGCCTCGTCGAGGAAGGCGTCCGCGCTCCGGACGAGTCGTGGGATCTGCTGCTCGAGTCGGCTCAGCGCGGAGGGCCGAGCTGTGCCGCGGCCATCGCGCTGGCCGCGTCCTGGGTGCGCGACGGGAGGGTGAGTTCGTCCCGGCGCGACGAGCTTCTGGACCTTCTCGGCGCGTTGGCTACCAGCCGGCTCGACCTCGGCGGCGACGTCACCATCGAGGGGAGGCTAGTGGCGGCGCGGGAGTGGCTGCGCCTGGAGGGCCAGTGGCCCTGCGAGGGCGACCGGCTCCGGGAGTTGGTCTGGGTGGCGTTGAGCAACGAGGACTCGCACGGCGCCCTGGGCGGGCTGCTTTCCGCGGTCGCGGAGCGCGGAGGGGTGGAGGCCCGCGAAGCCGCACTGGCGTCCGTGAAGGAGGCCTTGGATGGGGATCGTCGCCTCAAGTTCGTCCCGGAACGCCTAGCCGAGGAGGAGGCGGAGCGAGCGGCCCTGATCGACGTCGCGGCGCGCCTCGAGGCCGGACACCCGGGCCCCCGATAGCCTCACGGCTAGGGAAGCACCTGTGCCCCGGCGACGGGGCCGTAAGCGCGTCGCACGCCGCGCACGCCGCTGAACAGCGCGAGGGTTTCGGCCAGTTCCGCGCTGTGCGCCTCGGATGCGGCAAGGAACGCGCAGGTGGGCCCCGACCCGCTGACGACGGCCCCGAGCGCCCCCGCGTCGAGCCCGAGCTGAAGGGTCCGCGCCAGTGAGGGGGCTAACGCGATGGCGGGCGCCTGCAGGTCGTTGACCAGTTCCGCTCCCACAACAGGCGTGTCACCCGCTCGGAGCGCCTCTAACAGCCTGCCCGGGATCCGTGTCTCGCTTGGCTCGGCCATGGCATCGAACCGCCGGAACACCGCAGGGGTGGACAGCCCGGAATGCGCCAGAGCGAAGGTCCAGTGGTAGGTGCCGCTGGTCATCACGGGGGTGAGTTCGATGCCGCGGCCCGTGCCGATCGCGGTTCCCCCCAGCAGCAAGAACGGCACGTCCGAGCCCAACTCGGCCGCCAGGTCGTGTAACTCCGCCCGGGATGCGCCCACGCCCCACAAGGCGTTGCACGCCACCAGAACGGCCGCCGCATCGGCAGACCCACCGGCCATGCCGCCCGCCACAGGAATGCGCTTGCGGATGGACAGCCACGCCCCGGCGTGGCGCACCCGGCACCTGTCGGCCAAGAGTTTCGCGGCCCGGATGGCCAGGTTGGTGTCGTCGACGGGGAGAAAGGCCGCTCCTTCCCCGTGAACGACGACCCTGAAATCTCCAGGGGGTGCCTTCTCGGCGGTCACGTCGTCGCCCAGGGAGACGGCCTGGAAGACGGTGCCAAGTTCGTGGAAGCCTTCCTCGTTGGTCGCTCCCACCTTCAGGGCCAGGTTCACCTTTGCCGGCACCCGCACCCGCACCGTCTTGTTCACCCCTGAAAAGTACCCCACCGCTTCGAGAGCCGCCAGCGGGGCCGACGAAGGCGGCACCCCGGGACCCCACCGGTCCGGGACGTCACTGGTAGGCGTTTTTCTTCGAGGGCCCCGCCGGTCGAGCAGGAAACCCGCCGGTCGAGTAGCTGGACGCGGTAGCGGCCAGCGTGTCGAGGCCCTCGGTGCGTATTGTCTCCAGGCCTCGACACGCGTCGTTCGTCCCTCACGACGCTACTCGACCGGCGGGTATTTTCGGTCTACGCCGCGTCACCCACACGGGGCTCCGCCCCGTGAACCCTAAAGAAATCGGAACTCGCTTCGCTCACTTCTTACTTCCGTGACAGGCGGCTACGCCACGTCACGGAGTTGGCAATGACACTCACCAAGGAATCGACACGGTCGGCGACACGGCGTGCGGAAACACGGCGCTAGAAATGGTCCGTCAGGAGCCGAGCTTGATGTCCTTCTCGGAGAATACAGTGACCTCGTCGATGCCCGAAGCACCCGTGGTAACCAGCACATATCCGCCAGTGAAACTCATGGGTGACGTCTTTCCCACGGGCGTGACCTTCTTCTTGTCCTTGCTGACCACAACGTAGTCGGCTAGGCCGTCCTTACCGCGCGCGGCCTCCGCAACGACACGTCCGTCGCTCAGCACGCCGCTGATGGTGCGATCGCCCAATACATCCTTCATGCAGGTGACAGCACCGTCCGGGGCGATGAGCAATTGCCCAACGTAGAGATAACCGTTGGACTGGTTGACATCCAGGTCCTTCGGAGCGGAGCAGTCTCCCCAGCCCACTGGGCTGGCCTTCTCAGAGCCTTTGCCGATGTGCCACGCCTTCGACGTGGAGGGTTCGAACAGCACGGCGCCTTGTTCCGTGACGAATATGCTCGGATCCTTGAGACCAGACAGCAATTTGGCCGAGTCGAGGTACAGCGTCGCCGTGCCGCTTTGCCCGCCCAGGAGCAGGACATGCCCATTCCACGAGGACACGCCGAATCCGTCGATTCTGGGCAGTCCGTGGGTGTGCTGCTTCCAGTCCGAACCAACTGTCCTGAACGACTTGTACCGTCCGCCCTCGCCCACCGCAGCGCCCAGAAGCCTAGCGCTGCCCCTGAAGTTTGCGGCGCCAGTGGGCTCGATGGTCCCGGAGTTTCCCGAGGCCAGGTCGAACCACGTCAGGGGCCCTTTCAGGTCCCATAAGGGATCGCTCGTGGGGCTTTCAGTAAACCAGTACCCCGCGGCCCCTAGGGCGTCGTCGTAGCTCAGGACCGGCCTGGCCTTACTGCTCGCCCCCTTGGGAAACGCCACTTTCTTGTTGAAGGCCTCCTTGCCGTCCCACCCGACGTGGTGAACATCGAGCGGATCCGTCGCCGAACGCCCCGGGGAGACATAGGTCAGCCCCAACGAGTGGTAATTGCTCAAACCGGCCACGGTCTTCACTGACATGGTCGCCTTCTCTAAGCCCCAATGCTCCTCGCCCTTGACGCTTTCCGGCGGGGCGACGGTGCCCACCGGCCCGGCCGGGGACTGCGCCGATGGTGAAGCGGGAGGTGTTCCCTGGCTAGCGCAGGCGCTAAGCGCCAGTACACAGGCCGCGCCTGCGGCAGTAACACGGATAAACGACATGATGCTCCTTCGCGTTTCTCAAACCCCAAGCACTAGGAGACTAGGCACGTTTTTACGGTTTGACCATGGGGCGATGCCCCCATCGGTCCACACCATCGCCGGGATGGCGCTCCAAGTAGTCAACCAGTTGCCACGACGCGGTGAGCGTCCACCTTCCTCCGCGCGGACCGGTTTCGAGGCGTCCCCCAAGACTCTCCACGCGAGCCTTCAGAAGCCGAAGACCCAATCCGGAGTCGGGTATCGTTCGCGGCTTCCTTTCCTCGCCCATCTGGCTGTTCACTTTGATCAGCAGCCATCCGTCACGGGCATGGGCCATCAGGACGCACGCGCTCCCGGGCATCGCGTGCTTCGCCACATTCGTCGCCGCTTCCCGGAGCACTGCTCCCGCCGCGTTGTGTAGCGACCGCGGCAGCGAGCCTTGGATGTCCTAGTCTACCGTCACCTGGAAACCGACATCCTCCAAGTAGGCCCTGGCTGCGGAGACAGCGTCGTCGACATGGGCGATGGGACGGGGCACCGGAGCGTCCGCGTCGAGATCCTCCGCGTCGATGATGGCCATGAGCCGACGCATTTCTCCCAGGCCACGCCGGGCCACGTCCGCAATATCGGCGAACGCGGTCCGATTCTGCTCGTCTCGGGCTCCTTGGGCCGCAGCGGCGGCCTGCATGGCGATGCGGGTCAATTCGTGGGCCACCACGTCGTGTAGTTCCCGGCCGAGTTCTCGCCGTTGATCCTCGAATCGCCGTCGCTGCCGTTCCACCTCGGCTGCCGCTGCCTCCTCACGCTGAGCGGCGGCACGCACGAAGGCCATGTTCTCGCGATCCGCATCTTCCTTGCGTGCAATCACCACCCAGACCACTCGTCCCAACCCCACCGCGAGCAGAACGGCGAGAATCTCGAACCACGCCTGGGAATACAGCAGCGCGTGGACCACCAGGTAGGGCACGACCATGGCGAGCAGCCTCAGCCAGTCGAGCAGCACAGCGGCACACGAGAGAAGTAGTAGCGCCACCACCTGCAAGTTGACCCCATCGGGCAGCCAGGGCACTGTCCCTGCCAATACCAGGAACGGCAGCGGTGCCCAGCGCGGCTGAAATGCCAGAGTCAACCCCGTTCCCCCAAAACCGATCAGTACGCAGAGCCGCACAAGCCCCATGCGAGGGTCGTCGCCTGCGAGAAGGTCGCCGATGAGGCTACGGGCGTCGTCGATCATGCCGGCTACGGTGCCCACCGACATGACCCAACCCAGCCTGCGCGGCAGGCGATGCACTGGCCCAGCCCTCGCCAGCCACACCATCACGTCACGAGCCCGGAACGAAACGCGGCGACGACGAGTTGGACGCGGTCGCGGCTACCGAACTTGCGCATCAGGTTGGCCAGGTAGTACTTGATCGTCGACTCCGACAGGAAGAGGCGCCGCGCCATCTCGCTGTTGCTACTGCCCGCGCATAGCTCGTCGAGCACCTGACGTTCCCGGTCGGTGATGTGGATGTCCCCATGGGTGGCCGATGGCGCCGCGCGGCCGGCGGCCTCGATGAGATACCGGGTGGTCCGCGGGTCGACGCAGAGGTCGCCGCCAAGTACCTCGCGGATTGCGCCGACGACCCGGCTCGGTTCCGCGTCCTTGACGATGTATCCACTCGCCCCCGCCAAGAGCGCCGGCACCACATACCGATCACTGAGATGGGCCGTCACCACCACGACTCGGGTGGGTTCCTGCCGCGCCATGAGTCTCCGTGTCACCTCGATACCGTCGAAGTCAGGCAACTGCAGATCCAGCAGCAGCACGTCGGGGCTATGCCGCGCCACCAACTGAAGTGCCGTCGTCCCATCAGCGGCCTCCCCCACCACCTCGATGTCGTTCTCGACACCCAAATACGTCCGCAAGGCGTTGCGCACAAACGCCTCGTCGTCGACGATTCCCACCGTAATTCTTCGTTCAGCCATGCCCATCGCCTCTCCGAACGGTTATAGCGACCCTACCATGCTGACTGGATAGAGCGATACCGAAGCAAGCTCGACGGCAAGGAGTCGAATAGGCAAGTCTTCCGCGTCTATATTCTAAGGTTGACTTCAACGAGGAGACGCGGACACAGTGCTTTAGTTTGCAGATTGTCAACACGGGACCATAAAGCCACCCATCGCCCACCCTCCCAAGAAGCCATCGAGGACTTTCGGGTTGGCCCAGCACATTCGCACTATCACACATAATCACTTCGCTTCTCCGATTCATATCAGTTCTATAGAATCACTTCGTCACCAGCGTCGTGCACAAGGGGCGCCGCCACGCCATTGCCCCACCCCCGACGACGATCACGAGCGTCGTCAGGCCGCCCAGCACGACGACTCCAGCCGAGCCCGTCACGCTTGCGCCGCTCAGGTCTAGGGGCGCTCCCCAACGCGCCAACGCCAGCGACATGAGCCCCACCGTCCCAGCCGCCGGCCCGAGGGCTACCACGAGAGCGGTCACGACATAGATGAAAGCCTCACATGCGAACACCGCCAAGCTGTCCGCCGGCGATGCACCGGCGACCCGCAACGCGGTCAAGTCTTCGCCGCGCTGGCGCGACGCCATGAATACCACAGCCGCGCTACCAATGGCACCGATCACACCGACCGGCGTGAGCATGAGAAGGCCACCAAACATGTTGAGTTCAGCCTCACCAACGTTTTTTGCTGCCGCACCGACGACGTCGAAGCTAGCGAACACCCCGATCCCAACCATCAACGGAACGACGCTGGCAGTCGATTGCTCGGCGCGCGTTACAGCCATATGGCGCGCGATCCTCCACGGAGTCCACGAGTTCAGCCCGATGACTCGAGTCCATGCACGAATCACGTAACCAAGATAATGCGGCGCGCAGAGAGCCGCAGTAATCACCATCGCCTGACCTGCCGGCAACAGAGTCACCACGCCCATCTCGGCCGGCTCGGACACGGGAACCGCCACCAGCGGCACTAGGAGCGGAAGCTGCACGAATGCCACAAATAAGATCACTCCCGTCCATGTATGTTTTCGCGGCTGATCCGGCCGACGCCCCGACAACGGCGAGGTGCGTGACGCACGGACAGCAGGTAATAATCCTGCACTCACCGCCCAGATGGAAACCAGCACCACCGAACCGGCGACGCCCAGGAGGGGCAACACACCAGGCGGCGTGGATGCATCGTCGAGCATGCCGCGTCCTAGGATTACATTCACTGGTTCCTGGAATGGAAGCGCCATCATTGCCCCCGCGAATGCTCCACATCCGGAGACCACGAGAACCTGTAGAGTAAACATCCACAGAACCTGCCGTGGGCTTGCTCCACCAATCCTCCATAGTGCATGGAATGAACGGGTCTGCACGGCCACTCCACCAAGCACCGTAACCAGAACCACCACGGCGGGTCCACCAGAGAGAAATAGCAGATTCCCAGCAGTCTTCAGCAACGCCTCACGCCCCGCCTGACCGGTAAACACCGCATCGGCTCCCGCCGCCGCAACAAGCATGGCATTGAAACAGACCGTGGTAAACATGGAGGTGACCGCCGTCACCAAGAAGGCCCCGGCCCACACCACGCGATGTTCCACCGCGTCTCGGAACACAAGATCAAGCAACGTCAGCCTCCATCGTCTCGGCGAAAAGGATCTCCGCGCTGGGGTTGACCACATGACGCCGGATGCATCCATCCCTCAACACCACCGCGCGATCGGCCCTCGCCGCCGCCCGCAGATCATGCGTCACCAATAGGACGGCGCAACCGACCGAGGTCAGCGAGGCGAGGGCATCGAGAACTAGCCGCCCGCTGCCGGAATCCAAGGCGCCCGTTGGCTCGTCGGCGAAGACGAGTTGGGGCTCGCCGTATATGGCCCGAGCCACCGCGACTCGCTGCTGCTGCCCGCCGGATAACTCGCTAGTACGCTGGCCAATCCGGGCGCCAAGCCCAAGCTCCTCCAACACGCGGGCCGCGCGCGACTTATCCACGTCCCGTCTAGCGAAACGAGAGGGTAACAAAACATTGTCGATCACAGGAAGCGAAGGCACTAGATTATAGGACTGGAAAACAAACCCCACACCCTCGCGATGCACCTGCGAAACCCTTCGCTGCGAAGCGGTGGTGATGTCCGTCCCTAGCAACTCAATACTTCCACGGCATGGACGAACGAACCCCGCCAAGGCATGCAATAGCGTGGACTTTCCACTCCCTGATGGGCCCACGACCGACACCATCTCTCCAGGACTCACGGAAAGGTCGACGTCATTCAGCACCATGACGGACCCGGACCCGTGCATATCATATGTTACGCATAAACCCTTAGAAAGCACCGGGCATACAGAATTTAGAGACATAGCATCTTTCATTTGACGATCACCATCCCGTCAAACCAGCCTTCAATGAGAGCAGATTCAGAGGCACCAGATCGAGAACAGGCTCCACGCCATCTCAACCTCGTTGATCTCCTCAGCTTGCAGAGCCTGATAAGCAAGCACTTCGGCCATTTGAACTCACCTCCTTAACCTTGTCTCTACCTGCTTTACCCCAGAGGCTACTGAGCCCTTCCTCGACCCAGTACCGCCAGATGGCCAAGGACACCTGTCCATATGGACCAACCCCCTTTACGCGACTCTCGCAGGTTGGACATGGCCAGCGCAGACAGGCCGAGTTGATGAGTGAGTATTCACTCATTACACTGTCCGGGTGACTCGCGCCGCTCCCATGCCCCCAGACGCCAGACGGGCAGCCATCATCGAAGCGACCATCCCCCTCCTCCTCCAGCACGGCCCAGCCCTCACCTCCAAACGGGTCGCCGAGGCCGCTGGGGTGGCCGAGGGCACCATCTTCCGGGTCTTCGAATCCCTGGCCGACCTCACCGTCGCCGCGACCCTTGAGGCCCTCTCCGAGGAACGCGTCCGGCGAGACCTGGTCAGCGTCGACCTCGGTGGCGACCTCCACGCCGCCACAGTGGCCGCCATCGACCTGCTGGACGAAAGGTTCAGGCGGGTATGGTCACTCATCGGCGCCATCCACGCCCAGCGGGCCGAATCCAAGCTCGGCTGCCTCAAGGACGAGCTCCACAAACGCGGCGCCGCGCTCGACGCCTGGCTCGCCACCCATTTCGAGCCCTACGCGCCCGAGCTGGCCGTCTCTCCCCTCGGCTTCGTGGCCCTGCTGCGCGCGGTGGCTCACGGCCGGACCACCGAACTAACCGACACCCACCCCAGCACCGACGAGTTGGCAAACCTACTGCTCAACGGAGCACGAAAGAAGGACGCCTCGTGATCGCATCACTGGCGCGGTTGATCAACCGCTACATCCGGCCCTATTGGGGCCTGCTCGCGCTGGTGGTGGTGCTTCAAACCATCGCCACCACCATGTCGCTATACCTGCCCACGCTCAACGCGCGCATCATCGATGAGGGCGTCGCCACTGGCGACGTCGGCTACATCTGGGGCACGGGCGGCCTCATGCTGGGACTCAGCCTCGTCCAGGGAGCCGCGCAGATCGGCGCGGTGTGGGCTGGCGCCAACGCCGCCATGCGCTTCGGCCGCGACGTGCGCGCCGCGGTCTTCGACCGGGCGCTCAGCTTCTCCAACCGGGAGTTGAATACCTTTGGCGCGCCCTCGCTGATCACCCGCAACACCAACGACGTGCAGCAGGTGCAGATGCTCGTGCTGATGACCTGCACCATGCTCGTCGGCGCCCCCATCACCATGGTGTTCGGCGTCGTCATGGCCCTGCGGGAGGACGTGGGCCTGTCCTGGACCATCCTGGCCGCCGTGACGCTGCTGGCTGGCGGCGTGACCGTCCTCGTGGTCAACATGGGCCCGCTGTTCCAGAAGATGCAGACCCGTATCGACACCCTCAACCGCGTGCTGCGCGAACAGATCACCGGCATCCGGGTGGTGCGCGCCTTCGTCCGCGAGCCCCACGAGGCCGAGCGCTTCGAGAAGGCCAACGCCGAACTCGTTGACACCACCACGACGGTGGGCCGCTTCATGACCCTGCTGTTCCCATTCGTCGGCTTCGTCATGAACCTCTCCACCGTGGCCGTCATGTGGTTCGGGGCGTTTCGCATCGAGTCCGGCGACCTCCAGATCGGTCAGCTCACCGCCTTCATCGCTTACCTCATGCAGATCCTCATCTCCGTCATGATGACGACGATGTTGCTGGTCATGGCGCCGCGAGCCGCAGTGTGCGCCGACCGCATCCAGGCCGTGCTCGGCACGCAATCCAGCGTGGCTCCGCCCACCACGCCTGCGCCCTCCCCTCGCCCGGAGGGCATCGTCAGGTTCTCGGACGTGACGTTCGCCTATCCAGGCGCCGAGGCCCCCGTCCTCAAGGACCTGAACTTCGAACTGCGGCCGGGCCGCACCACCGCAGTCATTGGCTCCACAGGCTCGGGCAAGACGACCTTGGTCAACCTCATCCCGCGCCTTTTCGACGCCACCCAGGGAGAGGTTCTCGTCGACGGAGTGAACGTGCGCGACTTCGATCCCGACGACTTGTGGGGACGCATCGGCATCGTGCCGCAGAAGCCTTACCTATTCAGCGGCACCATCGCGTCCAACCTGCGCTACGGAAATCCCGAGGCCACCGATGAGGAGTTGTGGCACGCGCTGCGAATCGCCCAGGCCGAGGACTTTGTCGCGGAGAAGGAGGGCCACCTGGAGGCGCCCATCGCCCAAGGCGGCACCAACGTCTCCGGCGGTCAACGCCAGCGACTGGCCATTGCCCGTGCCCTGGTGAAACGCCCCCGCGTCTATGTCTTCGACGATTCCTTCTCCGCGCTCGACGTGGCCACCGACGCACGGCTTCGTGCCGCCTTGACTCCCGTCACACGTGACGCGGCGGTGCTCGTGGTTGCGCAGCGCATCTCCACCATCACCGCCGCCGACGAGATCCTCGTCTTGGAAGACGGCGAGATCGTCGGCCGCGGCACCCACGAGGAGCTGCTCGCCAGCAACCCGACGTATCAGGAGATCGTCGATTCCCAGCTCAGCGCAGAGGAGGCCGCCGCGTGAGCGAGGTCAAGTCCAACGAACGGATCAAGGAAGCTCAGGCCAACCGGCAACCAGGGCCGCAGGCCATGGGCGGCACCGGAGAGAAGGCGGCCAATTTCGGCGTCTCCATCCGCCGTCTACTGGGGAGGCTGCGGCCGCAACGGGTGGCTCTCACGGTCGCCGTACTGGTGGGTGTGACATCGGTGACGCTGTCGGTGGTGGGCCCGAAGGTGCTGGGCATGGCCACGGACCTCGTCTTCGCGGGCGCGCTGGGCGCGATGTTCCCGTCGGGCATGACCCGTGAGCAGGCCATCGCGGCCGCGGAGCAGCGCAGCGCGGATTTGGCCCGGATGCTGCGCAGCCTGGACTTCACCCCAGGCGAAGGCATCGACTTCGGCGGCATCGGAGCCATCTTGCTCGTCGTGCTTGGCCTGTATGTGGCGTCCTTCATGTTGGCCGCGGTGCAGGGCTGGGTGCTCAACGGGGCGACACAGCGTGCCGTCTACCAGTTGCGCCAAGACGTGTCCGCCAAGATCGACCGTTTGCCGTTGAGCTACTTCGACAGGCAGCCCCGCGGCGAGGTGCTCAGCCGCGTTACCAACGACATCGACAACGTGTCGCAGACGCTGCAACAGACCATGTCGCAGTTGCTCCAGTCGCTGCTGACCGTGGTCGGGGTGATCGCCATGATGTTTTGGATCTCGCCGACCCTGGCGTTGGTGGCGCTGGTCTCTGTGCCCGTGGCGATGCTGGTGACGGGGCTGGTTGGGAGGCGCTCGCAGAAGCTGTTCGTACAGAACTGGAAGTCCACCGGCGAGTTGAATTCCGTCATTGAGGAGGCCTTCACGGGGCATTCGCTGGTGAAGGTTTTCGGCCGCAAGAAAGAGGTGGAGGCCCAGTTCCAACGCCGCAACGAGGAGCTGTTCCGCGCCGGGTTCGGGGCCCAGTTCATCTCCGGCATCATCATGCCCATCATGTTCCTCGTCGGAAACATCAACTACGTGGTGGTGGCGGTGCTGGGCGGCCTGCGGGTGGCGTCGGGCACCATGAACATCGGGGATGTGCAGGCCTTCATTCAGTACACGCGCCAGTTCACGCAGCCGTTGACGCAGGTGGCGTCGATGGCGAACCTTTTGCAGTCTGGCGTTGCCTCCGCGGAGCGGGTGTTCGAACTGCTCGACGCGGAGGAAATGTCGCCAGAGCCTGCGGGGCATTTGCCCGAGGAGCTCATGGGCCGGGTGGAGTTCGACCAGGTCGACTTCTCCTATAAGGCCGACGTCCCGCTGATCCAGGGCCTGTCGCTGACGGCCGAGCCGGGACAGACCGTCGCGATCGTCGGGCCCACGGGCGCGGGGAAGACGACCCTGGTCAACTTGATCATGCGGTTCTACGACCTGAACTCGGGGCAGATCCGCCTAGACGGGGCAGACATCGCCACCGTGTCGCGGGGCACGGTACGCAGCCGGATCGGGATGGTGCTGCAGGACACCTGGCTGTTCGGGGGCACGATCCGTGACAACATTGCCTACGGGCGGCTCGACGCTACGGAGGAGGAGATCCTGGCGGCCGCCAAGGCGACCTTCGTGGACCGGTTCGTGCATTCTCTGCCCGAGGGCTACGACACCGTCATCGACGAGGAGGGCTCGAACGTCTCGGCCGGTGAGAAGCAGCTCATCACCATCGCCCGCGCCTTCCTGGCGGACCCGGCGCTGCTGATTCTGGACGAGGCGACCAGCTCCGTCGACACCCGCACCGAGTTGCTGTTGCAGCAGGCGATGGCAGCGTTGCGAACGGGCCGCACGTCGTTCGTCATCGCACACCGCTTGTCGACCATCCGCGACGCCGACCTGATCCTGGTGATGAACGAGGGCGCGATCGTGGAGCAGGGCTCGCACCGGGAGTTGCTGGACGCGAAGGGCAAGTACTGGGAGCTGTATCAGTCGCAGTTCGCGGGAGCCGCGCTGTGAAGGGCCCTGAGCACATAGCCGAGACCTTCCCGCGCGCCCTTCGGCGCTGGCGCCAGCACGTGGTGGGGGCGCTGCGTGGCACCGTCCTCGACGTCGGCGCGGGGCGAGGGGTGTGTGGCCCGCTGTTGGCGCCCGACGCGGAGTGGGTGGCCGTCGAGCCGGAACCGTCGCGGTCTTTGGTGCGTGCCGCGGAGGCCCGCGGCACGTCGCGAGTGCTGGCCGCCCCTGCGGAGGCGCTCCCGTTGCCCGACGCGAGCGTCGACGCGGCTGTGTGTTCCCTCGTCTTGTGTTCGGTGACGGATCAGGCTCAGGCTTTGGCGGAAATCCGCCGAGTACTGCGCCCAGGCGCATCGCTGGTGTTCTTCGAACACATCGGCTCTCCTCCAGGCACTGCGGCCGCGCGGCTGCAGCGTCTCATCTCCCCCGCCACTAGGCGTTTCGGCGGCGGCTGCGACCCGCGCCGCGATACGCCGGCGTCGTTGAGGGCGGCAGGCTTCGCGGATCTGTCGCTGCGGACGATGCGCACGGCAGGCCTGCTTGGCGGCCTAGCTCCGGTGATTGAGGGGACCGCAATCCGGTAGCCCACAACGCCAGGATCCGGCTCAACCTGACCCCATCGCTCGTATGGTGGATGGAGGTCGGCAAGCTAAGGATTGGGGAGCGGATGCTCGCCGCAGGTGATCTTTTCGGATTCCAGATGCCCGTCGGGTGGACACGCGAGGACGACGCGGGGCTCGTCATCTGTGCCGCGCCGCCCTCGGACCTCGGCTTCAGCCCTACTCTGGTGCTGCGAGAGTCTCGGCTCGAGTCGTCGGCCCCGACAGCGCTCGCCTCGCTCTCCAGCGCCAATATCTCTGCGGTGTACGAACAGGTTCATGGCAGCCATGTGGTTCGGGTCCAGGCGTTACCAGATCCCTATGCTTTGGCCGCCGAACGGCGACGCCTGTGGATCTTGACGCCGGCGGTGGTGCGTGGGGACCGCGTCTTGACGCTGCTCACCATGCAGGATCTGGTGACGATCGATTCTGCGGTGGCGGAGTTGACAGCCACAATGGCCCTCATCGATGCCGAGATGCAGCCCGTTCTCCAGGAGGCACTCGACAGCCTCAGTCCCCTTCCGCCCGAACGGCGTCGGGTTCCCTCCACGACGTCCTCCCCAGGGCCCACTGAGTTCGACGAGTGGGCCACGGCGCGAGACGGCAAGCCACGAGAGCTGATTCCTTCACCCGGCACCACGGCTTTTCCCTTGGAGAGTGAGGGTTTGATCAGCCAGCACTCCTTCAACAAGATTGCCTCCTTGAACCGGTCGAGTCAGGCCATGCGTCGGCTCCATTTCCACGCCTCCAGCGAGCTGACGCGGGCAGGAATCATGGCTGACCACGAATACACCCCGTTCGGCCAGCGAGTCCTTCACACGCTGATCAACGGCAACCATTGGGAGTGCCGGCGAATGCTAGGGGTGGCCGCCAGCTTCAAAGCGTGGTCCGCGGGCAACGACACCTTGGTGGCTCAAAGCGGCGGGGCGCTACCCGAGGGAATGTGCCGCTTCGGGTTCTGCGAGTCCAACGACGTGGCCAGGCATCTGCTCAGGTGGAGCGGGGTCCAGGCGAGTTGGGATGTATCGTTCGAAGCCACCATCACTCTGCCAGAGTTGGAACGCAAGACCTCGGAATTGAGCGACGTCCCCGTATTCGACACGGGCGAGGCGAAGGAGTTCAGCGAGCAGCCGTGGAACTTCTACGTCCTCGAGGACGACACCACCGCGCAGGCCATCTCGTGGGTGGCCACCGCACAGCGAGGGGTGGCCTTTGCCCACCACCTGCCACACAACCGGGTGCGGCTGACCCAGACGCCAGACCTACCGATGTGGGAACTGATCGGCGGCAGCGCACTGTCCTTGAGCACGGGATCCGGATTCGAAGGAGTTGAGCCATGACCTATTACCGCGTTGACCCAGCCGGGTGCGCCCGCACCTTCAGCAGGGTAGAAGAACACATATCCACGGCTCGGGGGAAGCACAAGTCCGTCTCCGAGGATATCGACGAGGCCCGTGGGCTGTGCGCCAAGGGCGAGGCGGCCAAGGTGGCCTCCGCCCTGTCAAGGGTCTACAACGATGCCCTCACCACCAACATGACCCAATCCGAGACAGTAGCGAAGCAGGCCGTTACTGGGGCGCGTCGGGCCGTCGCCGCGATCCAGGCAGGTGATCATGAGATGGTGGAGGAGTTCGAACGCGGGGCTAGGGCCGTGGACAAGATCGAGGTGACGGATAGGAAGCCATCGTGAGCGTGAACATCAGCAAGTTGCTGGATTGGCCTGATGCCGCGTCCCTTGAGAGGGCCGCCGAAGATCTCAAGAGGCACGGCGGAGAATTCTCGGACACGGTAGATGACGCGAGGCAGGCCTGGTTTGGGCTGAACACCCACTACGACAGCCCTCATCAGTACATGCTTTACCAATCCTTCGCACCGGCCAGTACCGCTGCAGACGCGGTCCGCGCTGGCACCTCCGCGGCGGCGCGGCCACTGATCACCTTCGCCGCCACGCTCAATTCGTTGGCTGGGGAAAGGCGGGACCTCTTAAAGGAGGCCCGAACCCTGAGGCCTGGGCCGCAAGACCCGGTCGAGAATTTCGTCAACCCGGATTGGGGGCCCGAGGACGTCCTCAAGGCCCGGGAAAACGATCTTCAGCAGCGCATCGACAGGTTGGCCCAGGTCTATGCGCGTGCCGTGGAGGAGTGCGTCTCCGATCTCTCATGTATCGACAGTTCCGGTAAGGTCGGCCCGCCTCCTACGCCGCATCCCGTCCCCGACCGAAGCCACGACAACTTATGGCTGGATGGGGCGGGCGCGCTGGCTGAGGGACGCCGAACGCTCAAGCTCCAGTTCAAGACGCCAGATGGCTGGAAGACTATCGTCAAGAGTAGTTGGTGGGATGGGGGCCATCATCAGCAGAGCGGGAACTTCGCGGACCGGTTCAAGACCAACTTCAGGGAACAGTTCCTTGGCCCGAAGTCCGAGGTGGTGCACGTCGAGGATGGTGGCGACAAGGTGCGCGGCGTCAAGTCCGTCTCTACCTTGGGCCGGGTGGCGGGACGAGGCCTCTTCGTGCTCGGCGCTGGTATCACCTTCGGCAGCGAATACTCCCAGGCCCAGGAGAAGCTCAAGCAAGAAGACCCAGGCCTCTCCGACGAGGAACGCAACGCGAAGGCCACGGAGAAAGCCGCGGTGCGCACCGGCTCCCAGTTGGCGGCATCGGCCGCGGCCGGGGCTGCGGTTGGCTCCCTGCTCCCCGTGGGCGGCACGGTGGTCGGCCTCGCCGTCGGCGCCGGGGTCGGCCTCGCCATGTCCGTCAACACCGGCGGGGGCAAGACAGCAGGCGATCGGATCGCTGACGTCGGCGAAACCGTCTGGAACTTTGGAAAGAAGACCTGGGAGAAGGTATTTGGATGACTCAGTTCTCGATCGAACCAGGAGCTGCATTCACTGGAATCGCCCTCCTCGTCCTCGGAACATTCTCTATCATTCGCGGAATACAGCTCCGCATGGCAAAAATCCCTTGGTTCGTCGAAGACTACAGAGGATGGTCCTGCCCTGCCCTCGCCCTACCGTTCGGCGGCCTCTTCGTGCTGTCTCTAGGAATTTACTCTTTCGAAGAGTATCTCCCTCTTTGGTTTGCGATGCCCTTTTCACTGGTCGCCATTGGCGCCTTCTTCGTGTTCATGCTCGGGATGTTCGTGTGGTTCCCCTGGTTCCTACTCCCCGGCTGGTACCGCCGAGCCCGCAAGGCCGGCGTCCCCCGCCACGACCCCCACGCCATGGCACGCTTCAAACGCCTCACCAAAGCCCAACAACGCACCACCACCTGGCCCAACCTCCCCGACACCCCAGACACCCCATGACCACACCACCCAGAACCACGACGCACAACGCCCCTCGAATACAACCGTCGGCGCCGGGAAGCGCCCTCGCCATGTCCGTCAACACCGGCGGGGGCAAGACAGCCGGAGACCAGATCGCTGACGGCGGCGAATGGTTCCATAAAACTCTCAAAGGACTATTCAGATGACTGCCGCGCAGGTCCCCCCGGGCTCCATCTGGACCGGATTAGCCCTCCTAGCGCTCGGGTTCATAGCCATCGTTCGCGGGACCCAGTTCCGCCTCGCCGAGACCCCCAACTTCGTCCAGTCCTATCGCGGATGGTCTTGCACAGAGCTAGT
>JBHADA010000055.1:0-32954 GCA_041854805.1 Arachnia sp. | reverse complement strand
GCGACGCCGCCCACATCCGGCAGCGGATCTCGGTGCGCCAGTAAGCTCCTGCCCGTTCCTCGTGAGGCTGCTCGACCGGCGGGTGTTTCGATTCAGTCCCCGGAGGCGAACCTCGATTCTTCGGGTTCCATGGCATTGGATGCCGAAACGGTCATCGTGACCCTCAGGCGGGCTGTTTCTCGGTCGACTTGGAGGTCTTGGCAGGCGTGGACTTGGTCTCGGATGCGGTGTCAGCCGGTTTGGTGGCGGATTTGGACGAGCGAGAGTCAGTGGCGTAGAAGCCCGATCCCTTGAACACCACGCCCACGGCGCTGAACACCTTGCGCAGATGTCCCGAGCACTCAGGACACTCGGTGAGCGCGGGGTCGCTGAACTTCTGCACGGCCTCAAGTTCTGTGCCGCACTGCGTGCAGCGGTACTGGTACGTGGGCATCGAAATCCTTCTCATGGCGCGTCTGGGACGCGGACGAACTCGGCCATGATACGCGTCCTTGCTGGAAACCGCCTCATGGCGTCATGGCAGTGGGCGCACGTCGGCCAATCCCGGCTTCCGTGACCCAGGCGTCGACCGCGGTATCGTGGGGCTCGGTGGGAACCTCGCTCTTCACCTCCACAGCCCGCGCCAATGCGACGACCTCGGCCTTTGGGTGACGATGCATCAGCGCCCGGTCATACCAGCCGCCCCCAGTGCCCAGCCGCGATCCGTCCAGCCCTACCGCCAGGCATGGCACCACGACGATGCTCGCCTGACCGAGCGCCATCGCGCCAAGCCTTGGTGTGGTCGGCTCCGCGATGCCGCCCCATGAGTCGCGCAGCGCGCCCCACCCGGCGAACCAGGCCCAATCGGGTTCGCGTCGAAGCACGGGCAGCAAGACCCGCCAGCCAGCCGCCAGCGCGTCGTCGATGAGTTCCTGTGTGCCCGGCTCGTCCGCACGCGACGCGTAGCAGGCCAAGACGTTGGGTGCCCGGTCGCCAAGCCAGGCCCGCCAGAACCTCAGCCTGGCCTCGTTGTCCCGGGCCCACTCTCGTGGCGAAAGCGCGGAGCGGGCCATGCGCATGGCCGAGCGAAGTGAGTCCTTGGGAAGAGCAGCGGGCATTTGGGCCTATCGTAGGCGCATGGCTTGGTTCACTCGCAAAAAGGACGAGGAAGTTGTCGAAGAGGTGGTCGAGGAAGAAGTCCGGCTGCCTGAGCCGCCGCCCCTTGGCCCGTCGGGGTTGCGCAGTTTCGCCGACCACCGTGACTACCTACTGACGCTGGTGGACCCGCTCAAGCCCTTCGGAATGCCGCTGCTTGACGCGTGGGACCAGGTGATGTGCGAGGACGTCGACTCGATGGTGAGCGTGCCCCCCAACAGCACCGCCAAGGTGGACGGGTTTGCGGTGCGTGCGGCTGACCTGCTGGACAGCCAGGGACGCCTTGCTGAGCCGTTGCACATCGTCAGCCTCAACGTCGATCGCCTTCCGGTCGGCGCGGCGGCGGCCGTCACCACGGGTGAAGTGCTGCCGCGCGGCGCCAACGCCGTTCTTCCCTCAACGTTTGCCACCGTCGAGGGGCACCGCGCTCACCTGCTCGACCGCGTCCTCGAAGGTGACTACGTGAGGGCTGCTGGGGAGCATCTCGAGATCGGCACCCGGCTCATGAGCGAGGGCGAGGTACTCGACGAGCGGCGCATCGGTCTACTCGCCAGCGCCGGAATCGACAAGGTCATGGTGCGTCCCCGGCCCCGTGTCGTCGTGATCAGTTCGGGTGAGCGTCTCGCGGAGCCGGGCGGCGACATTGCCCACGGCGAGACCGTGGACACCAACTCCTACATGATCGCGGCGGCGGCCCGGGCGGCGGGAGCCACCGTGTTCCGGGTGGCCGTCCACTCCAACAACCAAGAAGCCCTCTCCGAGGCGATCACCGATCAACTTATTCGGGCGGACCTAGTGATCTCCACCACTGGAGGCAAGCGTGAGGACTACGAGGCCGTGGCCACGGTGATGTCCAAACTGGGGCTCGTCGATACCGTCAACGTCGCCATGACGCCCGGCCGTACCCAGACCTTCGGCTTGGTGGGAGAAGATCGGGTGCCCATGCTCATGTTGCCGGGGAACCCGGTGAGCGCCTACGTCTCATTCCAGGCGTTCGCCTGGCCCGTCATCCAGCGCCTAGGCGGCCTGCCTACCGAGCGGCAGCAGGTGCGCGCCATCGCGTCGAATTCCATGCGGTCGATGCGGGGGCAGATGCACCTACTGCGAGGTGAGGTAGTCAGCGACGGGGCCGTTCGCCACGTCGAGCAGGTGGCCGAACCGTATGCGTTGGGCGAGTTGGCTCGCTGCAACGCCCTCGTGGTGTTGGATGAGGAGACGGATGGTGTACGCCCAGGAGGTCCCATCAAGGTGTGGCTCTTGGGGAAGCACTGAGGTAAGACGCAGGCGGTGAATTTCCTCGTGGGTACCTCGCCGGGCCCATCGAGCCTTCGGGGTTAGGGTGCTGGCCTTGGCTGTCGGGTGGCCATGGCCGTCTCTAAGAGGAACCAGTCGATTCCGTCTGGCGACGCGCCGAGCCGACCCGGGCGAATCACAACGGTGTTGTTTTACGGTTGGGGGGTGCTCGCCGGAATCCTCATCGCCATCGTCGTGGTTGGTGGCATGGCCCTTGCCTTGCCCCACGTCACGGCGCAGCGTGGCCCGGAACCGGAACTGGTTGACGACCCGGCCGAGCGCTTCGCCCACTCGGCGCGGATCCTCACCCGGGACGCGGCCGACTACCGCGATGACAACGTCGAGTCCGTCTCCACCCCGCTCACCCGGCGTGCTCAATTGAATGAGTTGCGCCTGATCGCCAGGCAGGCTGCCCGCCGCCGCATGACGGTGCTGCTTACCCTCCTGGGTACCGTGCTGCTACTGCTCGTGCTCAGCCTTGCTGGCATCGCCCCAGCCTGGTCGGCGTTGGTGCCCATGAGTCTTATCGCTGCGTTCCTGGGCGTCGCACGGTTCAGCGTGGTGGCCATGCACCGTAGCCTGGACGCTCGAGCCGAGGCCGTGCGAGGGGGGTTCGACGAGGACGAGGACACCGCCGTGATCGAGCTCGCCGACGACGAGGCCAGCGAGGCTATCGAGATCTCCGTTGACCTGAGCATGCCTGCCACCATGGGTGCCTTGTGGGACCCTATTCCCGTGACTCCGCCTACCTACGTGTCGCAGCCGTTGCTTCCGCGCACGGTGCGAACCATCGATTTGTCCGCCCCGGTGGTGACGCCGGGCCCAGTGCCCACGGCTGACGGGCCCACGGGAGCCGGCCTGGCGCAAACGCCTCGGCGTGCCGTCGGCGAGTGATGATGAGTTGGTTTCGCGGGCGCGGGGCGCCCGCGGTGCGAGCGCGGCGCGGTGTTGTCGCGGCATCCGAGGTGGTCATCGTCGTGATCAGCCTGGTCTATGTCGTCACGGGCGACGTGGCCTCGCTGCTGATCTGGAGCCTGCTGGTGTCGCTGTTTCTCTCCATCGGGCTGGTGCGGGTGTGGAGAGGGCGGGCAGCCCCGGCTCCTACGAATCGGCGGTGGCCTTGGGTACTGCCGGTGCTCTCCAGCCTCAGCGGGATCAACTCGGCCTTCCTGGCGTTGCTCGCTCGCGGGTCTGAAAGCCTGGCCGACTGGGCCATGGCGGTGGTGGCCGCCTACAGCATCATGCTGTCGTGGTGCCTGCTCCAGGTTGGCTTCGCCCATGCCTATCAAGACGCCTACGCCAAGGCCGGAGGAGGGCTGGAGTTTCCCGGAGGTGAACCGCCCACCTTCTTGGGCTTCCTGTACTTCTCCTTCACGCTCGGAAGCTCCTTCGCTACTTCGGACGTGAACGTCACTTCGGACCGGCTGCGTCGCCTCGCGCTCGTGCACAGCATCATGGGCTTCCTCTACAACGCGATCGTCGTGGCAGTCGCCTTCCAGGTGTTGCAACAGTTCGCCACCTAGCCCGACGACTGGTTTCGTCGCCCGGTTTGGTGGGGGACGGGGCTAGGCGCGAAACGGTGGTTGGGCGAAGGCCTTTGGCCTGGGGGAGGACTGACGATCCTCTGCTCGGAGCGCTTGGTTTGGGGTGAGCCCTGCCCGGTGCTAGAGTTTGCCCTGCCAAATTTCCGGGGCTATGGCGCAGTTGGTAGCGCGTCTCGTTCGCAATGAGAAGGCCGGGGGTTCGAATCCCCCTAGCTCCACTCCATCTTTCCCGCAACCTGCGGGGCCCTTGGCTCGGGGGAAGCCATCCAAGAGGGGGAGTTGTGCTCAAACAGACAAACGTCACGGAACACGGACGCATCGCGGTACACAAGCGCCGCCTGCTCGAGTTGGTGCGCGCACATCGGCTGCGCATGCTCAGCGGGCGGACCGTGCCCATGTCGCGCTGATCTTCAGGGCCAAGCGCATCAGCTCGTCTTCGCGGGCTGATGCGTTTTTTCGTCCCCGAGCCACAGGCTTGGGAGTGCGGTTAATTTAGATTAGCCTGGTGTTTCCTATTGGATTCAGGAGTTTTCATGGCATACGTCAACATCACCGCGCTGACCTTCCCCGAGGGCGCTCAAGAAGAGATCGAGCGCCGGTTTGCCGCGCGTAGGCGCTCTGTGGACGCCGCCGAGGGCTTTCAGTCGTTCGAGTTGCTGCGCCCAGTGGTGGGGGAGGAACGCTATTTCGTGGTGACGAGGTGGGACTCTCGCGAGGACTACGAACGGTGGT
This sequence comes from Arachnia sp., assembly GCA_041854805.1. GTDB lineage: Bacteria > Actinomycetota > Actinomycetes > Propionibacteriales > Propionibacteriaceae > Arachnia. The sequence goes on along the minus strand of JBHADA010000055.1, from coordinate 28,251 downwards.
CGGCGCGACGCAGCCATGGCGCGCATGCCGACGACGAGCGCCGCGGCATGCGCGTTGATGTCTTGGGCTTCGAAGTGGTCCAGCACGAGACCGCGTGACCCGGGAGTCTCATTCGGCTTGAGGCTGGAGGTTTCGTGGCGCATCGGCCGCGGCACGTGCGTCGATCATGGTGCAACCGGAGATGATGCCGCTCAGGCCTCTGACGTCCACCAACGTGACGACGAGCGCGGCGAACAACCAGAGCAACGAGAACAGGCCGCCCACGGGGGCGACGAGGGGTAGCCAGCAGGCCGTGCCCTGAACGGCGACAGCCCGTAGGAGAAGGCGCCATCGTGCTCCACGGCGGGCCACCGGCCGCAGGTATACCGTTCGTTGTCCCAGGGAGGCGCCCGTGCCGAATAGGGCGGGGAAAACGATCAGAAGAGTCGCGGCCGCAGCCGCGCCCAGCAGCGTGGCTTGCTCCAAGTCGAGCAACTCGCCAGAGGTGGGGGAGAAGTCCCCATGGGAGACGATGTAGGCCCCGGCGGTAGCCGTTGCCCCAAACAACTGGGCGATGGTGAGGTACCAGGCGTCGAGCACCATGCCTGCTACTCGTCGCCGCCACGTCACCGGCCGGGCAAGGTGTCGCACCGCCACGAGGTGGGTCTTAGATGACACCAGGCGCGGTGTGATCCGTTCCAGCACGAGGCCCAGCGCCACGCCAGTCGAGTTGCTGAAGAGGTCCGTGATGTCAGCGAAGCGGTAGGCGCAGGGGGCTAGGCCCCAGTTGGCCGTGTATTGGGTGAGTTCGACAAGCGCCGATGTGCCCAGCCCGGCGATGAATACCGTGAACCGTGGCCATTCGAGTAGACGGCGCACGAGGAACCCGAAGGGGACGAACAAGACGACGTTGAGCGCCACTTCCCAGATGAGGAAGTCGTTGGGCAGCGATGAGAGGCCCTTCGTCTGGATCAGCGCGACCAGCTCTCGCGGGAAGCGCAAGGGGTCGAGCACCACCTGCGCTTGATGCCTCGAACAGTAGCCGTCGCTGAAATCCGGCAGCGGGAACACGGTGAAGGCCACGATGCTGGAGGCATAGATGTAGCTCGCAGCGGTCCATAACAGACGTACTCCATCGAAACGGCCGAAGCGGCGGTACTGCCACACCACGAGGGGAAGGAAGAGCAAGGCAGAGATGGTGAGCCCGAGCGCGACTGAGGCGAGGACTTGGTACTTCATGCTCGTTCCTTACTGACTTGGGGCCGTGCCAGGCAAGTTACTTCGGTCCTAAGCATCTGATACTAGGATCGAACCGTCACGTGCGTGGTGCCGCCGACTCGTCGTGATCATAGGCCTGAAAGACGGCGGAGAATGGCCCAGGTGAGCGCAAGGATACGGCTATGGAAGTGTCGATGGTCAGAGGCGACCGGTTACGGATCCTTCGCTTCTGGGAACTGCTCGAAGCGTTCGCTTCGTCGCGCGTGCCAGAGCTTCGGTCTGGCCCGGGCGAGGTGCAGGTCGTGGAGTGGGAGTCGGGGGAGCCCCTGCCCTGGGAAACGTTGCACCCAGATAACGTTGAGGCGTCGCCGACGCACCGCGTGTGGCGCCACACCGTCTATCTGGGTGTCTATGAGCTTGCAGCAGGCTACGAACGGTTGCGGCGCTCCTTCGGCGACGAAGTCGACGCGCATCGCGAGCGCCCCCTGGGCTGGGGAGCATGCGCCGCCGTTCAGCTAGATCAGTTCGGCTTGGTACTGCCTGGCCAAGCCACGCTTTCGCGGGCGTTGTGGACCATAGCCCGCGCCGAGGATCCCGGCTTGGATGACCCGACTTGGGCCGACGGATTCGACCACGCCCAACGTCAGTTCGCCTCGGCCGTGGACCGGGTACGGGTGGGCGCTCGGGGCGCGGTGCGCAGCGACACCCTTCATGCCATGGTGAGGGCCAGCCACGAGGCCACCCACATGTGGGCCCGCTGGCTCGCCACCTCGCGTATCGTCATCGAGTCGGCGCTCGTGGACGAAGAGGCCACGGTCCCGGTTTCGCTCAACAGCCCTTTCCTACCCGGCCTCCAGGTCGTCCGCGAAGCGGTGGCCGAAGACGACCTGGGGCCGGCCTTGAGCGCCTACCTCACACCCGATACCGCACTGGTCACCGAAGGCCGCATCGACGTGTTAGCGGACCAGGAGGCCACACTCGACGGTGCCCGCGCCTCGCTGCTGCCGCTTGGGCGTTGGCCCACAGACCCAGAACGGCCGCGCGCACTGCGGGAGCAGTTCGCCATCAACGAGATCACTGCAGAGCTGGTAAACGGCGGTGTGGTTGGTGTGCATGCGGCGCCTGGCACGGGCCGGGCCGATGTGATGCGAGACCTCGTGGCGGCCAACGTCGTGGAACGCGCGAAACGCCTCGCCGCGCTGAACCGACCCGAGGACGCGTTCGTCGGCACTCTCGAATGGGAGGCAGACGGCTTCCCTAGGCGGGTTCGGCAACTGCGGCCCGAACTGACCGGTTTCGAGATGGTGGTCACATCCACGAGCGAGCCCGGGGTGGAACGGGTAGTCGCCGAACTCGATTCCCGCGGCGCGATCCACCCTCAGTGGCGCAATTCCGCCGACTACTTCGGCGCCGTCGCCACGGGGGTCGCCGCCGCACTCGGGGAACATCGCGATGCCTGGGCCATGCTGGCGGCGCGGCTCAGCGATACGCGCCAGAGGGCCAGGTTTGCGGCGGCCTTCTGGCCCACCAATGGCGCGGCGGCGGGCACGTTGTCACTCAAGTCGCTGCTGGAGGGGTGGCGCGATGGCGCATATCACAAGCCCTGGGACGAGGCGCGGGCCGAGTTCGACCGGGCAGAGCGTCGTGTGGAGGAGCTCTTGCGGGAATGCCGCGGAGCGGAGGGACGCCTTCACGACCTGACGCGGATGGATGCGCAGGAGCGCCGCCTCGCCGAGGTGGCTGATCAGGCCTCCCGGGCTGCGCACATGGCGGAAGAGGAACTCGACGCCTATCAGCCGTTGGTGGCTGAGGTTGGGGCAGAGTTGGACAAACACAACGAGGCCTATGAGGCCCAGCTTGCGCTCAAGCCGGGATGGTTCGAATCAGCTTTGTCCTTCGGCAAGCTGACCCGGACATGGCGCGAGAACCTCGCCGCTGCCAGCGATGCCGTTGACGTCGCGATCGTCGCAAAGCAAGAGGTGGAGGACCGGGACCGTCAGTTGCGTGAGACGGTGGCACAACAGCGAGCCATCCTGGCCCAGGCAGAGGCGGATATGCGGACGGTCCGGGAGGACCTGTCGCGGTTGCGGGCCAGGATCGCGGAGGACCGGGCTCGGTTCGGCGCGATGTACCCTTCGCCGGATACGGACCTACGTACACGGGAACTTCGAGCGCCCTGGCTGGATGCCGCGCTCGACTCGGCTCGCTCCGAGTTGTTCTTGGCGGCGTTGCGTCTGCATCAAGATTTCGCGGCCTGCACTGCGCGAGACATGCTGTATGGCCTCAGCGCCGCCATGGACGTGTTCACGGGGCGCCATGTGGAGTCGGTGACGAGCGAGCAACGTCTGGCAGCATGGCGCATGTTCTTCCTGGCCGTACCAGTGGTATCCGCCGGTTTGGCGGAGTTGGGGCCGATGCTGGGCGACACGGGCAGGGACGCGCTGGGATGGCTCATCCTGGATGAGGCGGGGCAGGCCCCACCGCAACGCGCGGTGAGCGCGATCTGGCGCGCTCAGCGCGTGGTTTCCATCGGCGACCCGGCCCAATTGCCTCCGGAAAGCCCGCTTCCCGAGGGGGCCAGCATGGCGTTGGCGAAGGCTTGTGAGGTGTCGAAGACGTGGATACCGCCGCATGCCTCGGCCCAAACGCTCGTGAATCGGTTGGCCAAGCGTGGGGCATCGCTGCCTGGCGTGGGCTGGGTGAGCGCGCCGCTGCGAGTACATCGCCGCTGTGACGATCCAATGTTCACCCTGACCAACCGGGCCTACGGGGGCATGCTGGTGAGCGACGTGCGCCGGGTACTCGACGATCCGCGCCACCCGGATCCCTTCGACACGCCCAGTGGTCCGCGGATGCTCAGCAGCCGTTGGGCGGATCTGCCGGCGCCGACGCGGGGAAGCCATCTTCAGTCAAACCAGGTGGGCCTGCTGCGTGGCCTGCTTGGACGGCTTGGGGACTCGGGCATTGCGATGGCCGATGTTCTTGCCGTCTCTCCGTTCCGTGAGACGGGGGAGCGTTTGGCCAGGCTACATCGCGACTTCCCAGGTGTGCGTGGCGGTGCGCTGGACGCCGCCCAGGGCCGTGAGGCCGATGTTGTGGTGCTGGTACTGGGCGGAGACCCCGAACGGCCCGGTGCCAAGGCGGCGTTGCCGTCGGCGGCGATGGTCAACGTCGCTGCTGGGGCGGCTCGACGGCGGCTATACGTGATCGGTGACCGGGACGCCTGGATGGAACACGGCGCCTTCCGCGACTTGGGTGAGATGCTCGACGTCGATCGTTGAAGCGTGGTGCTCCCTCAAGTCAGTAGTCGTAGCGGGCGCCCTCAGGTCTGGGGGAAGCCAGCATGAGAACCAGCAGGATGAAGGGGCCTAGGTAGGGAACCAGGAGGAGGAGTTGCAACCAGCCGCTCTGGTTGCTGTCATGTAGGCGCCTGGCGCCAACCGCGAGTGTGGGAATGAAAGACGCCATGAGGTAACCGATCAGCGCCAGCGTCAGGAGCCCTCCGGGAGCGGACGGAGCAACCATGATGAGGGTGGCGAGACCGGTGGTGATGAGGCCGTTCCAGCCCACCATCCACCAGTACTCAGCTAGGCTGGCGCGTCCTTTGAAGGTGGCACCTCGAGACCAGAACCGTTTAAACGCCTCCACAGGGGATGCCCCACGAAGCGGTCCGAAGGGTGAGTTGGGGTCGTCGTAGATGGGCATGGGTTGCCCATAGGCCGTGTACACGGGCTGCCCGTAGGGGGCATACCCCCTTGGTGCGAGCCCTGGCGTTGGGTAAGGGTGACCATATCCCGGCGCCGCGTACCCCGTCTGAGGAGCAGTGAAGGGCTGACCATAGACCGGCTCGGGGGCCGGGACCGCATAATCCGCTTGGACGGCATGGTCGTGAAGCGGCTGAGCCGCGGGTTCGGGGTAGACGGGCTGGGGCCGTGGAGGAGCGTAGTCCGGTTGTGGAGTGTCCAGTTCTGGCCCGCTGGGGGCAGGCCTAGCGTCGTTTCCCTCGGGACTCGTGAGCGGTCCGTAGACGTCGGAATCAGCCTTTGAATCGGTGGGCTGTGAATCGTCGGCGTACGGGTCATAGGTCATGGCAAGAGTGTGACACGTCACTGGAGAAGGCACTACCCCAAGGTCAGTAGTCGTAGCGCGCACCCTCAGGTTTCGACGGCATCAGCGTGAGGATGAAGATGATGAAGGTGCCCAGGTATGGGATGAGGTGGAGCAGGAGCAGCCAGCCGCTCTGGTTCGTGTCATGCAAACGTCGCGCCTGCAACGACAGGGAAGGGATGAGGAAGGCCAGGATATAGCCCCACAGGAGCAGGATGGACAGCAAGGCCCCGGCTGCACCGGCTCCTCCAAGGGGGAGGGTGAACGCAAGGATCGCGAAATAAATCACGGCTTGCCACATCGCCATCCACCAGTATTCAGAGCGGCTGGCGCGTCCCGTGAAGGTGAACCCCTTGCTCCAGAACCGCTTGAAGGCCTGTACCGGGGTGGCGTTGAACAGTGGAGCCCCAGGCGAGTTGGGGTCGTAGGCCAGCGCCGGGTTCGCATAGGGGGCCAGCGGCTGGCCATAAGGCGCGAAACCTGGCGCGTAGGGCTGGCCTGGGATCGCGTATCCGGGTTGTGCGTAGGGCTGGCCTGGGATCGCGTATCCGGGTTGTGCGTAGGGCTGTCCGTATCCTGGCGCGGCATAACCAGTCTGAGGTGCCGTGTATCCAGCAGCGGGGACGTCGTACGAGGGCTGCGGTGGGCCGTAGCCCTGGTTCGAGTTGGGCCCCTGCGCCGCAGGCGGCTCGAAAGAGGGGCCGTAACTGGACGTGGACGAAGCGTAGTCGTCGGCATAGGGGTCATACGTCATGTCACGAGTGTGTCATGCAGGCCCACGGGTTCAGATCCTTCGGACGGATTGCGGACACTATTGCTCGTCGTCGGCGTAGATGCCGGGGGCGTCGTAGATGAGGCTGGCGCCGTCGGCGTCGTCGCGGAGGGCTTGGGGAGCGATGAGGCGAGCCAAGTGGTACACGCAGATGGTGACGACGGTGCCCAGCGCGATGCCTCCCAACTCGAACCCTGGGCCAAGCGGAACCGATACGTCTCCCACGCCGATGATGATGCCCGCCGCTGCCGGAATGAGGTTGAGCGGGTTGCCGAAGTCGACGTTGTTCTCCTTCCAGATCTTCGCCCCTAGGAGCCCGATCATGCCGTACAACACGACGCAGATACCGCCCAGGACCGCCGATGGCGTGGCCGAGATCACCGCGCCGAAAACGGGGGAGAAGCCGAACAGGATGGCCACGATCGCCGCCACGACGTATGCGGCCGTCGAGTACACCCGCGACGCCGCCATGACGCCAATATTTTCCGCGTACGTCGTGGTGGGCCCCGCACCCACCGCGGTGGCCAGCATTGAGCCGAACCCGTCCGCCGCGATCGCCTTACCCATGACGGGGTCGAGGTCTTCGCCTGTCATCTCGGCCACCGCCTTGACGTGTCCTGTGTTCTCGGCGATGAGCGCGATCACCACGGGCAGGGCCACCACGATGGCGGCCAGGTTGAACGTGGGCAGATGTAGGCCGACGACGTTGCCGGTGGCGTCGTGGCTCCAGTTCGCCAGGTCCGTCAGCGGCGGCAGCCCGAACCAATCGGCCTTGACCACACCGCTCCAGTCGACGCGTGGGGACATGGTGACGGCGCCGTTCTCGTCCACCGTCCGCAAGGGGCCGAAGACCACGTCGGCAAGCCAACTCAACACATAGCCGATTACGAGCGAGAGGAAGATGGCGATCCGCCCGGCGAAACCGCGCAGGCCGATGGACAAGGCGATCACGATGAGCATGACCACGAAGGCGAGCCACGGATCGACGGGCCAGTACTTCTGGGCCACCACGGGCGCCAGGTTGAAACCGATCAGCATGACGACGGCACCCGTCACCACGGGAGGAAGCGCCCGGTGGATCACGCCGGCCCCGGAGAAGTGGATGATGATCCCCACCAGGAAGAGAGTGAGGCCTACCACGAACAGGGCACCCGTCAGGTCCGACGGGGTGCCGCCGCCGGAGTAGACCGCGGTGGCCACGCCCACGAACGACGCCGACGACCCCAGATAACTCGGCACCCGGTGCTTGACGACGAACAGGAACACCAGCGTCGCGATCCCCGACATCATGACCGCGAGTTGAGGGTTCAGCCCCATGAGCAGAGGGAACACGAACGTGGCGCCGAACATCGCCACGACGTGCTGTGCGCCAAGCCCAATAGTGCGTCCCCACGTCAGGCGCTCGGTCGGTTTGACCACAGCACCCGGCTCCAGCGCCCCGTCGTTATGCAGCTTCCACATGCCATTTCCTCCCATCAGCGCGGAATCCTAATCCCATTTCGGGAGGCCTACGGTTATCCGAGCAGGATGAAATCCGCTGGGGAGACTCGCACACCCGCGGCCACGGCGGCGAAAGCCACGGGTTTGCTCGCACTGCCGCTTCCGTCGGCGTCGAAGTACAGCCTCGTCTCCCTCTGGTAGACGCGTGTGGCAGAGGTGACCTCGTCGCTGGAGAACCAGTCGCCGCGCAGCCGGCCGAACACGGTGGGCGATAGGGCGATCTTGTCCTCGCCAGAGCGGAAGTCGGTGATCGTGTCAACGGAGCCATCGAGGAAGGTACCCACCGCGAAGGTGTCGGCGCCGGCGCCTCCGGTGAGCGTGTCGGCCCCCGAGCCTGGGTCGATGGTGTCGTTGCCGGCCGCGCCATCAATGGTGTTGGAACCTGCGTTACCAGTGAGGGCGTCGTCGCCGGGCCCACCCGTCAGATGTGCGTCCGTGGAGCCGACTAGGACGACCGAGCCATCCCCACGCGCGGTGCCGCTGGTGTAGAGGACTTCGCCGGCCTTTGCCGGATCGCCCTTGGCGTAGTGCCCCACCGAGTCGTCGCTGATCGAGACCTTCGCGGTGCCGATGCCTGGCCGCGATCCCTCGTGCACCGAGACGGCCTTGGAGTAGCCGGAGCCCAATACTGTGTTGTCCTTGATGGAGACTCCGGTGATGCTTCCCACAATCCTCTTGTTGTTCTTCAGGCCGGTGGAAACCTCGGCGCCGATGTAGACCAGTGGGGCCGTCTTGTCGCCGGGATGCAGCACGTTGTCGGTGATGGTGACCTTCTCGAGAGGCCCAGAGCCACCGTTGTAGATCAGCGGGGTCCCGTCGGTGGATGCGGGCACCTTGGAGGACATGTATGAGGCGGCGTTTGGCCCACTAGAGGTGGCGGACGTGTGATCCCATACGGATTCGATTCCGATGAAGGCCTTGCGGGCGTTGCCTGAGACCGTATTGTCACGGAAGACGACGTTGTCCGAGTCGGGGCCGACGTAGAGGATCCAGCCCGGTTGACTGCCGAAGGCGGTCACGGAGTTGCCGGTGAATGAGTTGTTGTCGCTGTTGGTGTATGACTGCAGCAGTCCCTGACCCTTCGCCACCGTGGTGACGATGGTGTTGTTCTTGATGGTGTTGCTGCTCGACCCGTAGGCCAGGTGGATCGACGAGGATTTCGACTGCGACAACCGGTTCCCCTCCACCAGGTTCCCACTGGTGGAGTTTTGCATCGAGATCGAGCGCATGTTGTTGGTCGACACGTTGTTCTTCACCACGCTGTTGGTGACGCCTGACAGGCTGATGCCGTAGTAGCCGCCGTCAATGTTGTTGCCTACCACAGACATGTTCTTGTGGTCGTACTTGGTGGGGCTGATGGTGCCGTCGGTGGCGTACCGCTCCCAGATCGGGCTTCGCGACGAGGCGAAACGGGAGTCTGGGTTGGCCAGGGCCGTCGAAGACAGGATCGAGTAGACCTCGCCCTTGTTCTCGGCGGTTCCCTCCGGGCTGCGAACGACGTTGTCGGCGATGAGCACATCGGCGACAGGCCCCGTGGATGCCACGGTCTCGATGCCTCTGTAGACGCTGTTGATGATGGTCAGGCCAGAGATCCTCACCTTCGAGGTGGACGAGATGAGGACGCCGCGGGTATGGGCGGCATGGTTGAGGTTGAGGGTCAGGTCCGTCACGGCGGTGTCGGTGGTGCCCTGCTCGATGATGAACGCGCTGGCAGGCCGTTCGCGGGTTGCCCCAGCAATAGCGACGTCGATGGTGGCGCCATTGCCATCGAAGAAGGGCACTGAGTCGGGAAGGTCGAGTGCGGTGGTGAGCCGATACGTGGCCCCTGCAGCGAGACGGACGCCCTTCGCCTCGTTCGCGGCCTGCGTGAGGACCTTGGTGAGGTCCGCCCCGGCTGCGGCTTCCACTGCGGGAGCGTCGTCGGAGGGTTCGGCGGGGGCGTGCTGTGCCCCGATCCCCGACGCATCGGGGGCGAACGTGGCGCTCGTGACGGGAGCCGCAGCTTGGGTCGGTGTCTCGGTGGGACCGGAGGAGGAAGGGCTGGCACTCGCCGGCGCCTGTCCGGTGGGAGAAGGCGAAGCAGAACGAGTGGCGATTGGGGTGGTGCCGGGAACGGGCTGTGTGGGGTCACTGGCCCCGGGGGGCTGGGCCGCTCCATCCACCGAAAGGCACCCCGAGACGCCTACGACGACCGGCAGCAGCGCCATCGTCAATCGGATGGCGCGGTGCGGCCAACCAAGCCTTGATATGTCCTTGGACTCGCCCATGAGTCTCCTTTCACCAGCGGAATCAGGACCTTCCAATCTGGTTCCGCACCTCAAATTCGCCAGGGATGCTATCGCTTCCTTCGGTGCAGAAAGCGGGATGGGGTTGATTCGGTTCCCCAGCGCGCCAGTAGGGTTGGGCCATGGCATATGACGTGGTGGTCCTCGGGGCGAGCGTCGCTGGGTTGACTGCTGCTCGCCGCCTTGCCCTCGACGGATTCCATGTTGCCGTGCTTGACCCGAACGAGGAGGCGGTCACCGCGGCCATCGGGCATGGCGTGGCGGCCATCGGGCATGCGTCGACCGTGGCCAACATGGCCCATGCCTACGGACTCGACGCCGCACGCGAACACATCAGACGCAATGTGGCCGCCATGGGTGAGATCCGCGACACCCTGCCTGATGCGGAGACGCGACGGCTGCGTGACGGATCACTGCCGGGAGGTGACGAGCGTGAGACCCGTGAGGTGGCCCATCTGCTCACCGCCGCCGGTGCCGAGGCGCGCGTGCTCGTCGGTCCCGATGGCGCGAAGGTAGTCAGCGACTGCATCGTGGTGGACCCCGTCGCCTATGCCCAAGCGCTTTTGGCGTCCGCGTTGGCGGCTGGGGCCAAGGTGAGTCACGAGGTGACCGTGACTCACGTCACCCGGCATCAGGGGTTCACCCGGGTGTGGTTCCGAGACAACGCCGCCTGGAGGCGTGATGTCCAGTCCATCGGTGGGATCGCCGTCATCGATACCCTTGGCGTCAGCCCCTGGGGGCGGCTCGCCCGGGCCGGAGCCCCGCAATGGGTCCCGGTGGTTCGCGGCACCCCCGCTCGGCCGGTGCGGGACGTAACGTTGAGTTCGGGTCCCATGTGGATGGCGCGTCCCGTCGGAGACCAGGCGCTCGTGCTCGGTCGCAAGGCCACGGAGGCCACGATCGCGCAGGCTTCGGATGAGTTGTCCGACTGGGTCCAGGGGAACCTACGGATCGCCGACACTGAGACGGGCCGGTTAGCGATCGACCCCAGTGACCATGGGCGTCCCATCGTGGGCGCTTCCGCCATCCCGGGCGGATTTTACGCCCGCGGCAACGGCAGGGGAGAACTAGCCAACGGAACGGCCAGCGGCTACTACCTGTGGCAGTTGCTCACGACGCGGCGCGAGTCCGCCGTCGGCCTGCCTCCATGGAGCCGCCTGCGCGCCAGTCTCCTCCGGAGATAGTGGTGCTCGCGGCTCTCGAGGCGTTACCTCGCCCAACCAGGAACGAGAATCAGCGTCGTGTCTTCTGGCAGACACGACACTAGATCCAGGTGTTGCCCAGCCACATTCGCAGCAACCATTCCGGGCGGGTCAGCAGATCTGCCGTGAGGATGGGGTAGATGAACGCGAAGTTCAAGATCACCAACGCCACGATGATGCCCACGGCCATGGCTCGCAGCATGCGCTTGGGATGGTGCGCGGGGCCCAAGAGCTTGCCCAGGGCCATCGCCAAGATGATGACACTGAACGGGATGATCATGATGGCGTAGAAGAAGAACAGGGGGCGATCCGCGTAACGGAACCAGGGCAGCCAGGTCGAGGCGATGGCCAAGATCGGGACCGAGAAGCGCCAGTCGCGCTGGAACAGCCACCAGCCCAGCGCCAAGACGATGGCCACCGCGGCGGCCCACCACAAGATGGGAGTGCCCATGCCGGAGATGACCCTCAGGCATGTCGTTCCGACGGCGTCGCAGCCCTGCTGCCCGGTCTCGATACCGTTCTCCGCTTCGATCCCGATGGGACGCAGCATGAGCAGCCACCCGGCAGGGTGAGCCTCGTAGGTGTGCTCTGCTTCCACCATCATGCGGTCACCGACGTGGAATGCGTACATCGACTGGTGGTAGTGAATAAGGGACCCGAGGGCCTCACCGAACGTCTTGACCAGCGGATCGTCGGGGTTCAGACTTCCCCAGTCGCGGAAGTAGCCGCCTTTGCTGCCGAACCAGCGGAACCAGGACGCGAGGTAGACGGGCACCGCCATGACGACGAGATACACGAACGCAGGCACGCCGTCACGAAGCGGCGACCACCATGCCATGGATCCGGCGCCCGCGAGGCGGCGTGCGCCCCAGTCCCAGCACACGGCCACGATGCCGAAGACAGCGAGCATGAACACAGAGTTCCATTTCACGGCGCAGGAGGCCCCGAACATGACGCCAGCGACAAGCCTCCAGGGACGCCAGAGCACCATGGGCCCGAACGCGCCGCCGAGATCTGGGATGTCATTGGCGCGCAGATGATCGGCGAGTTTGCCGCGGAACCAGTCGCGGTCAGCGACAAGCGCGGCGATGGCGGCCACGGCGAAGGTAGCTTGGAAGATGTCCAGCAGCGCGATTCGGCTCATGACGAAGGCGAGCCCGTCGAAGGTCAGCAGCACTCCCGCGAGGGCGCCGATGAGCGTCGAGCGGGACAGGCGGCGCGCCAAACGGATGGTCAGCATCACTAAGAGCGTCCCGAAGATGACCGACATGATGCGCCAGCCGAACGGATTCATGCCGAACATCCATTCGCCCAAGCCGATGATCAGTTTTCCCAGGGGGGGATGTACGACGTAGGCGGCCTTGTCCAGCATGCCCGACAGATCGCCCTGCACGATCTGGTCGTTGGCGCCCTCGACCCAGTCCCGTTCGTAGCCGGACACGACGATGCCCCAGGCATCCTTCGCGTAATAGGTCTCGTCGAACAACACCTTGTGCGGGAACCACATGTTGATGAACCGCAGCGCGAACGCGAACAAGGTGATGGACAGGGTCACGATCCAACTCTTGAGGCCGTCACGCAACCGGCCATCGTCGAGGGCTTGGAGGGTGCTCATCACGTCAACATCATAGGCTGAAGGTATGCAACCCCAAGGAGTCTTGATTCTGGCAGCCACACCAATCGGATCATCGACCGACGCCAGCGAGGCTCTGCGGGAACTGCTGACCACGGCGGACATCATCGCCGCCGAGGACACCCGGCGCTTCCTGACGCTGGCCCGCCGGGTGGGGGCTGAGCCCCAGGGCAGGGTGATGAGCTATTTCGAAGGCAACGAGTCCTCACGCACCGCCGAACTGGTGGATGCCGTGGCCTCGGGGCAGCGCGTGGCGTTGGTCAGCGATGCTGGAATGCCGTCCATCTCGGATCCGGGATATCGGGTGGTGGCTGCCTGCGTCGACGCTGGGCTTCGGGTGAGTGCCGTACCTGGCCCGTCGGCGGTGCTCACAGCTCTGGCGGTGTCCGGGCTTCCCGTGGACCGGTTCTGCTTCGAGGGGTTCCTGCCGCGCAAGGCTGGGGAACGAGGCCGTCGTCTTGCCGGTTTGGCCACGGAGGAACGCACCATGGTGTTCTTCGAAGCGCCACATCGTCTTGTGGAGTTTCTGGCCGACGCGGCGCGTGAACTGGGTGCCGACCGGCGCGCCGCGGTGTGCCGCGAACTGACCAAACCGTTCGAGGAGGTGGTGCGGGGAACCTTGGCAGAACTGGCCGAATGGGCCGAAAACGGGGCACGCGGAGAGATCACCGTCGTCGTGTCTGGGGCCCCACCCATGACGACGAGCACGCAGGACGCGCTGGCGCTGGTTCGGCGGGCCATGAGCCAAGGTGACAAACTGTCTGCTGCGGTGGCCGACGTGGCCAAGGCCACGGGGGTCAACCGCAAGGAGCTATACGCCGCGGCATTGGCGGACAAGGAGAATCGATGAGCGTGCCCAATGGTCTGCCGGGGTTGCCGGAGGCCCTGCCGCGTCCCGTGGTCGACAACCACACCCACCTCTACTCGACCGAGGAGTATTCGGGCCTATCCGTATCCGACAATCTTCGGTTGGCCGCCGAGGTTGGCGTGACACGCGTGGTGGAGGTGGGCTGCGACGTCGCATCCTCTCGGTTGGCGGCCGAGCTCGCGGCCCGGGACTCCTCGGTGGCCGCGGCGGTGGCCATCCACCCCAACGACGCCGCACGTCTGGGCGACGCCTTGGAGGAACACCTCGACCAGCTCAGCGATCTGCTGACGCTGCCGGAGGTGGTGGCCGTCGGCGAGACGGGGCTCGACTACTACCGAACCCGCGAGCCCGAAGCCAGGACGCGTCAGGAGGCCTCGTTCCGGCGACATATCGGCTGGGCGAAACGGCACGGCAAGACGCTGGTCATCCACGACCGCGACGCTCACACCGACATCCTCCGTGTCCTTGACGACGAGGGAGCGCCCGAACGCGTTGTGATGCACTGCTTCTCTGGCGACGCCGCTTTCGCGGAGGAGTGCGTGAAGCGAGGGTTCCACCTGTCGTTTCCCGGGGTGGTGACGTTTGGCACTGGGGACTCGCTGCGTCACGCCGCGCTGGCCACACCACCGGAGCGGATCCTCGTCGAGACCGACGCACCCTACCTCACGCCCAAACCCCACCGGGGCAAGGCGAACGCGCCCTACCTGCTGCCGCACACCGTCCGCTTCCTGGCCGAACTGTTGGGGCTCGAGGTCGCCGAGTTCTGCGACCTGATCGTGGCCAATACCGCCGCGGCCTATGGATGGCCCGATGCCTAGCCAAGGGCTGCTGGATCCGGGGTCGGTCCGGCGGATCGCCGAGGAGGTGGGGCTTCGCCCCACGAAGCAGCGCGGGCAGAATTTTGTGGTCGATCCCAACACGGTCCGCCGCATCGTCGCACTCTCAGAGATCGGAACCGAGGACGTGGTGCTGGAGATCGGTCCAGGGCTCGGATCGCTCACCCTGGGGCTGTTGGAGACGGGGGCCAAGGTGGTGGCGGTCGAGATCGAGCAGCGGCTGGCCGAGCGCTTGGAACGCACCGTCCGGGAACGGCTTGGGGAAGAGCCGGCCTCTCGTTTGGACGTGGTGACGGCCGACGCGTTACACGTCGAATCGCTGCCCGTCACGCCGTCTGCGCTGGTGGCGAATCTGCCATACAACGTGTCGGTGCCCGTGCTGCTGCGGATGCTTGAACTTTTCCCCGGCTGGGATCGCGGGCTGGTCATGGTGCAGTTGGAGGTGGCGGATCGGCTCGTCGCGGCGCCGGGTTCCAAGATCTATGGGGCGCCCAGCGCCAAGACCGCATGGTTCGCGAGCGCGACCCGGGTGGGGACGGTGCCGCCGAAGGTTTTCTGGCCGGTGCCCAACGTCGACTCTGGGCTGGTGCGTCTGATCCGTCGTCCGGCCCCGGCCTCGGCGACCCGCGAGGACACGTTCCAGGTGATCGACGCGGCGTTCGCCCAGCGCCGCAAGATGCTGCGCGCCGCCCTCGCGCCGGTGGCTGGATCTGCGATGCTGGCGGCGGAGCGTATCGAACGCGCGGGCGTCGAACCCACTGTGCGGGGTGAGGTCCTGGGCGTGGAACAGTTTGCCGCCATCGCGGCGGAGTTGAGGCTCGCCGGTTCCTGGGCGACACCTGGAGTGACAACGGCGCCAAGTAGACTCCAGCCATGACCGAGCTTCCCATCACCGAGAAATCCGCCGGCTGCGGCTGCGGTTGCGAACCTGCGACGTTGCCCGAGTTGGACGCGCGAACCATCCCGCACGCCATCCGGCATGCTGCCATCCTCGGCGTGACGGATTCGCTCCAGCCAGGTTCGGCCTTCGTGTTGGTGGCCCCGCACAACCCGTTGCCGCTGCTGGCCCAGATCGCCGAGCGCTACGAAGACGCCATTAAGGTGACCTACCTGGAGGAGGGCCCTGAGGCCTGGAAGCTGAAGCTCGAGCGCCGTTAGTGCCCGCTGCTGCGGTCTCGCGTCGCGCCTTCCTCGTTCTCCTTGCCGGAGCCAGCCTCATCATGGGGCTCAACGCGGGCCTGGTCCGGCTTGGCCTGTGGGCTCCGCTGCCCGATGGACGCGTTGGGACGCTTCACGGGCCGCTCATGGTGCTGGGATTCATGGCCGCCCTCATCGCGTTGGAGCGCGCCCAAGCCCTTCGCAACCGGTTTGCCTACATTGCTCCCATCCTGCTGGGCTCCGGTGGACTGGTGCTTATCAGCGGGGTCTTCCCGGTGCTTGGACATTTGCTCCTCTTCGACGGTGCTCTCGCCTTCGTGGCGGTGCTGCTCGGCCTATACCGGCGGGCCCCGGTGCCGCTCGTTGCCGCGCAAGTGGTGGGTGCTTTCCTTGCCTGCCTGGCGGCCGGGCTGCTGCTACGGCTGAGCATTGACGGCGTGCTGGTGTTCTTAGCGGGATTCATTGTCATCACCATCGCCGCTGAACGAGCCGAACTGGCCCAACTCACGATGGGGCGCCGGGCGATACCGACACTGGTGAGCGTCAGCGCCTGGCTCGCCCTCTCCGCGGCCGCATCCTTGGCCTGGCCGGGCATCGGAGAACGGTTCTTCGGGGCCGGTGTGCTCGCCGTGGCGCTGTGGCTTCTGCGCGACGACGTGGGCAGGCGTCTCATTCGCACCGACGGGCTTCGTCGCTACAACGCGGCTGCCCTGCTGCTGGGCAATGTCTGGCTCGCCGTCGCCGGAATCACCTGGCTGGTGGTGGGCAGGCCCGCCAGCCCAGGCCATTACGACGTGGTGGTTCACGCCACTTTCCTGGGGTTCGCCATGTCCATGATCATGGCCCACGCCCCCATCATCTTTCCCACCGTGCTTGGCCGTGCCCTGCCGTATCGACCGGCCATGTGGTGCCCATTGCTGGTGCTCCACGTCGGCATGGCGCTACGCGTCGCGGGAGCCTTGACCGGCACCATCGCCTACCGAATCGGAGGAGTCATGACCGTGCTGTCCATTCTGCTTTTCGCCGCCACTGCGGTTGTCTCGGTGGTGCGGGCATGAACAGGCCGGCGGGGCGACGCCGGTCTCGGGACTACACCGTCGTCGTGTGGCTGGTCTCCGCCGTCATCGTGGCCGTAACGCGTCATGTGGTGCCCGAGGCCACCTGGCTCATGGTGCACCTCGTGTTGTTGGGAGCGCTGACCCATTCGGTGTTCGTGTGGAGCCAGCACTTCGCCTCCGCGCTGCTCAAGGTACGTCCCGACGACGCTTGGACTAGGCGGCAGGGAATCAGGCTCGCCATGTTGTCCGTGGGATCCTTGGCGGTGTTCGTGGGCGTGCCCGCAGCCTGGTGGTGGCTTGTCCTGGTGGGGGCGGCGTTGGTGGCGGTCGCGGTGATTTGGCACGGGCTATCGCTGTGGATCATGCTCCGGCGGGCTCTTCCCGGGCGGTTCCGTATCGCGGTGTGGTACTACGTCGCCTCCGCATGTTTCCTCCCATTCGGTGCCGGTTTCGGGGCCACGCTCGCGTTCGGCCTGGACAACCGGTGGCATTGGCGGTTCCTCGTGGCCCATACCATGACGAATCTGCTGGGCTGGATCGGGCTGACGCTGGTGGGCACGCTCGTTACCTTCTGGCCCACGGTGCTGCGCACCCGCATGGACGACCGGGCGGAAAGGCTGGCCCGCCGCGCGCTTCCCGGGTTCCTTGTGGCGACCATCGTGGTGGCAGGCGGGGCGCTGCTGGGGCAGCGTCACGTCGCCTTGGCCGGCCTCGCGTGCTACCTCGTCGCGTTGCTGTGGTGGGGGAGGGTGCTCGTCGGGCCGCTGCGCCGGCGGCCTCCGAGAGAATTCGCCTCCGCTTCCATCCTGGCCGCCCTGTGTTGGGGGCTCGTTGCGCTCGCGATCACCGGATGGATGGTGCTCGTCACCCCACCAGAGGGCTGGGGCGACGCCGCCGTGCCGTTGGCGTTGCTGTGGGCGGGAGGGTTCGCCGTGCAGCTTCTCACCGGCGCCTTGAGTTATCTCCTTCCATCCGTCCTAGGAGGCGGACCCAGGGTGGTGCGCGCCGGAGCGGCCTGGCTGGATCGTTTCGCGACGTTTCGTGTCGTCGTCATCAACGGCTCCTTGCTTCTGCTGCTATCCCCAGTGGCACCAGCCGTCAAGATGGCCGCCGCGGGACTGGGTATCGCGGGGGCTGCCAGCTTCCTGCCGCTCATGGTCCTGGGAGTCAAGGCCAGCCTCGCCGAACGCAAGTCCTTGGCCGGGACAGGGCCCCGAGAGAAGCAGCCAGAGTGGGGGTCTGCGCTGACGGCCAATGGGCTGCTCTCCGGGGTGATGGCCCTCGTCTTGGCCGTGACCGTAGGAGTCGGTGTCGACCCAGCATCCGCTGGCCTGGGAACAGGCGGAGGTGGGGCGTCCCAGAACGTCGCGGCCACGGGGAAGACGGTACGGGTCGAGGTGCGTGCGAAGGGCATGAGGTTCGTGCCGGACCATGTGGAGGCGGCAGCGGGGGACCGGGTGGTGATTGTCCTCACCAACGACGATCCCGCCATGGCTCATGACCTCGCCATCAAAGACGCCGCCACCGCGCGCCTGGCTCAAGGCGAGACTGCCGAACTGGACCTCGGCGTGGTGGGCGAGAGCCTGGAAGGGTGGTGCACGGTAGTGGGGCACCGCCAGGCCGGTATGACATTCGAGGTACGGGTGGGGGAGCATCACAACCACAGTCAGGCTCAGGCCGACTCCGCCGAGTTGGCCACCTACGTCGACCCGAAGGCCCCGACGCTGCCTGGGGAGCGGGTGCACAAGGTAGAGATGCGGGTCACGGAGGTGCCGCTGGAGGTGGCGCCCGGCGTATGGCAGCGACGCTGGACCTTCAACGGAGGCCCTGTTGGGCCCACGTTGCGCGGCAGGGTAGGCGACGTGTTCGAGGTGACGCTGATCAACGATGGGACCATGGGGCATTCGATCGACTTCCACGCGAGCAACCTCGCACCAGACAGGCCCATGCGAACCATTGCTCCGGGTGAGTCGCTGGTCTACCGGTTCACCGCGCAACGCGCCGGTATCTGGCTGTATCACTGCGGCACCGCCCCGGTCAGTTCCCACATCGCTGCCGGGATGCATGGGGCCGTCATCATTGAACCGGAGGGTGGGTTCTCGAAGGTGGATCGTGAGTACGTCGTCGTCGCTTCCGAGGCCTATGTCGCCGACGGCACCGGTGGAAGCTCCGAGGACGCCGCCGACGTCGACTCGGCCAAGGCTCAGACGGAGGAGCCTGACTACTCCACGTTCAACGGCGTCGCGTTCCAATACGTTCAGCGCCCCTTCGCTGCGAAGGTGGGCGAGAAGGTGCGGTTCTGGGTGCTTGACGCCGGGCCCAACTTGTCGACCAGTTTCCACATCGTGGGTGGCCAGTTCGACACCGTCTACGTCGAGGGCGGCTATCAACTCATCGACCGCCAGGATCCCTTTGGGAATACCGGTGGAGGCGCTCAGGCTCTGGGACTTGAGGCGGCGCAGGGCGGATTTGTTGAGCTGACTTTCCCGGAGGCTGGGCATTACACCGTGGTCGATCACGCCTTCCTCGATGCCGAACGTGGCGCCATGGGGGTCGTCGAGGTGACCGATTGATATTCGCCTAGCGGTGACCCACATGCCCCAAGAGAGCGGGTCCAGTCGGGCCCTGGCAGGCGTTCTTCTTGGACGGGAAAGTCCCGCTGGGCGAGTAGCTGGACGCGGTAGCGGCCAGTGACAAGCAGCTACGCCGCGTCACGGCCTCGCGAGGCTGCTCGACCGAAAGTACCCGCCGGTCCAGGAATATAGTTACTGTATGCGGATACTTCTTTCTTGGATGGCGGCTTTTTTCCTAGCTGTGGTCGGGTGGTTGACCTCCCCCGTGATAGCACGGGCTTGCGCCTGTGGGGCGGTCGTCACCACGGAACAGGCAGTCGTCAACGGGGAGACGGCTGTTGTGCGCTACAGCGGCGGTGTAGAGAGCATCGACATGAGCATGCGGCTCAGCGGTTCCGCGGCGGATGCGGCGTGGATCATGCCGATTCCCAAGGGAACCGAAGTCTCACTCGGCCACGCTGATTTTGACAGCCTCTACGAGGCGACCAAGCCGGAAACACGTCAAGTCTACGATTGGGTGCCCCGCTTTGGCAGCGGTGCGCGGGACTCGAAAGCTGCGGGTGCTGGGAAAGACGACCCTGTACGTGTCGACTCCGTCCAGCAGATCGGCCCGTTCGATGTGACTACCCTGAGCGGCACCGACCCATCGGCGGTTGGTGCCTGGCTCGTCGAGCATGGATACAGCAAACGATCGGACTTGGATCAGACATTTGGGTTATACCTCAAACAAGGCTTCCAAATCCTCGCCGTGAAACTGGTGCCTGAGGGGCAGTACCTCGATGGCGACCTCGCGCCACTGCGCATGACGTTCGAGACCGATGAGGCGATCTATCCGATTCTGTTGTCCAAGCATGCGTCGACGACCCAGGACATCCGGCTCTACCTCGTCAGCGACCACAAGATGACGGTGACCCGAGAGGCCTCACTTGGCCAGCCGCTTGCCTTGCGTTTCGCCGGCAAGCTACCTCTGAGCGCTGTGGAACCTGGCCTATCGGGCGATGGCTACGTCACGCTCTTCACAGGCCGGCTCGTCCCTCGACAAATCGAGGCTGACTATGCCTTCGGACGAGCGGCCGACGACGAGCCATACCGGGAAGTGCGAACCATTACCGTGTACCGCGGGGATACGACGATGGGTATCGTTGCCGCGGTGGCGCTCTTCGCTGGTGCGGTCGTCGTGACACTAGTCGTGCGCCGTCGTGCGCGGGTCAGAGCCCGTGCGTGATTTCCCCCGCGCAGACGGTGGCGCGCACAGGCATGTGACGCAGGCGATGCGCAATCAGGGCTGAATCCGCGTTGGTTCGCAACGGATTCGCGTCCAGCACCACGAGATCCCCGGGCTGCCCGGGCAAGAGCCTCCGCCCGTCGACGCAGGCGGCCAACGCCTGGCGTGGGGTGAGCGACTGGTGCGGATACCAGCCAGGTCGTTCGTCGCCGCTACGGTGCACCGCGCTCGCTATGGTCAGCCAGGGGTTGAGCGGTGAGACCGGCGCGTCTGAGCCCAGCGCCAGCGTGGCTCCGGCGTCCAGAAGCGAGCGGGCGAGAAAGAGCCGGTCAGTACGGTCGGCCCATGCGACCGAGGCCGCGTCGCGGTCGCTGATGAGGTGGTGTGGCTGGATGCTGGCCGTGACCCCGAGCGAGGCGAAACGCGGCAGATCCCCACGACGCAGCAGTTGGGCGTGCTCGACGGAGCCAGCCGCCCCTGTCGCCTCGAAAGAGTCGAGCGCGGTCGTCACGGCCCGATCACCGATGGCGTGCAGGGCAACCTCCAAGCCGGATGCTTTGGCTCGTCGCAGGAGGGTAACCAGTGCCTCGGCCGAGACGTTGGGTGCTCCGCACGGACTGGTGTCCAGGGCCAGCCCTTGATAAGGGTCGTGGCACCACGCCGAGCCGGTGCCGAGCGAGCCGTCGGAGATGATCTTGAGCGGTCCCATCGTCACCCGATGGGCCAGGGGATCGCCGGTGCGAAGGCCTCGAGCGATGACCTCGTCGAGTTCATGGGGATAGACCGCCGCACGTACCCGCAGCGGTGGCGACGGACGCTCGGGCCAACGGCGCCAGGCTCCTTCGAACTCCATATCGACGAGGCCGACGAGACCGCGGGCGGTCATCGCGGCCAGCGCTGCGCCCTGGGCGTCGCGGCTTGGCGGGGTCGCACCCAAGCGAGCCAGCGCGTCGAACCATTCCTGCTCCGCGATCATCCCATCCCGGGGCGGGAGCCCAGCCAGGATCAAACCGTCGGTGTTGAGCCAGCCATTGTGGGCGTCGCCAGAGATGAGCACGACGGCCCGGCCGGGGGCGGCAGCGTCGAGTTCCGCGACCGTGCCCTGCCGGTGCCAGCCGACCAACCGATGGCCGAACCCGAAGAGCGGCTCGCCAGGGGGAGCGGCGGCTGCGGCACGCGATACCGTGACGCACACGTCCTCGGGGCTGGTGGCGCCGGAGAGATCAAGCATGGATGCGGAACGAACCCACTGCTCGAAGTGGACGTGCTTGTCCCACAGGCCCGGGATGAGCCAGGAGCCGCGCGCATCCAGGACCCGGGCGCTTGGCGCCACGAGCCCCTCGCCGACGTCGGTGATGATCCCATCGGTGATGAGCACGTCGGCCAGGCAGGACGGCCCGCGGTCGAGTTCGACGACGCGGCCGCCACGCACGAAACCTCATTCGGCTTCCTTCTGGGGTGGCGTGAGGGCGGGGGAAAGCGCGAGCAGCACCAAGGCCGTGACAGGCAGCACGATCAGCGCCCAACGAAGCGCCACGCTCTGGGCGACCAGCCCGATGAGCGGCGGCCCGATGAAGAACCCCAGCCGCATGAGCCACGTGACGAACGTCAACCCGTTGCCGTGCTTGAGACCTGGCAATTCGTCGGCGGCGTGCATGGCGTTAGGGATCACCGTCGCGACACCCCAGCCAGCGGCGGCGAAGCCGAGGATGGTGGTGGCGGGGGTGGGGAAGGCCACGGCGATGCCCATGCCGATGAGCGCGGCGAGGGCCCCTTGGACGAGGGCGTTGCGGGGGCCGAGACGAGCGGTGATGGTGTCGCCCGTGAAGCGCCCCACGAGCTGGATGCCTTGCAGCGCGACGAAACCCATGCCCACCACGAAGGGGGCCACGTCGAACTGATCCTCAAGGTATACGGCGCTCCACGAGCCGGCCGATTCCTCGATGAGCCCCGCCGACGCGCCGAGGAGGCCAAGCGCCACCAAACGCCCGATCCAGCGGCGGGGAATGCCGCGGCCTGGCGAGTCGGCCTCGGCCGGCGGTTCGGCATCCTTGCCGGGTAGTGCCAGGGACTGAGCGTAAAGCGAAAGACCGGCCACGAGTATCAACGCGATGAGCCCTTGAGACCACAGCGGCAGGGCCACCTGCGCCGCGAGGGAGCCCAGCGCCCCGCCACACACGGCTCCCACGGACCACCAACCGTGGAGCCCATTGAGGATGCTGCGGCCGTATCCCTTCTGCACCCGCAGGCCGTGGGCGTTCATGGAGATGTCGGCCAGCGCGTCCATGGCGGCCAGGGTGATCAGACTGACGGCGAAGACCGCCCAGTGAGTGGCATTGGTCAACACGTTGACCACGGACATCGCCAGGAGGGTCGCGGTGAGCCACACAGTTTTGGAATTGAATCGTCGCATGAGGGCGGCGGTGAACAGCCCGGCCATGAGCCCACCGATGGGACCGATGCCCGCCAAGGCTCCCCAGGCGAGGTCGCCGAGCCCCAAAGCGCGTTTGATCTCGGGATAGCGGGGGATCAGCGACGTCCAACCGATGCCGTTGATGAGGAACATGAGTGTGACCGCGACACGGGCGCGACGGTACTGCTGGGTGGGCATGAGGCTCCTTCGTGCTGCCCCACATCCTGCCAGAGCGGCGCGCTGGACCGTGCGACGGCGACCCGGCTTTGCACATAGCATGAACGGCATGTCTCACGCTGGTTGGCCCAATCCTCACGGTCCGCAGCCTCGGCCGTCGGCGCCAGAGACTCAAACGGGATATGGCACGGGTGGTTTCACATCCCTTCCGCAGACGGGTCCTACCATGGGCTTCCCTCCTGCGCCGCGACGAAACCGCGCTCCCATGCTGCTGTGGGGCGCGGCATCGGTGGCGGTGGCCCTCATCGGAGGCGGCGGAATCTACGTGGCTGGCGTCGGAGCCTCCCCAGACGCCGAGGGCACATCCTCTGGCACTCACATCGCGGCCAGTGCCTCCCCAGGTGAAGGAGAATCGCCAGCGGCGAACCCGTCGGGCGTGTTCCGTGTGACGGGCTCTCCGAGCGCCGATGCCCCCTATCGCCAGGGCGATGCGATCCCGCCCAACACGGGCTGCTCACTCACCACGGGCGGAGCCGCCGGGCACGCGGACCAGGCCGGCGCCCTGAGCGTCGAGGGTGGCCTCACCGTCCCGGTCCTGGACGGTTTCGACCCGACACCGGTCAACCTGGGTTTTGTGCGCAGCGCCACATCCATGAAGAAGACCTACAGCGATATCGAGTGGGACGCGTTCGTGGTCATCGGGGTATTAGAACGCAAGGATGGTTTCACTGGCCCCGCTCAGGCTGTTGGCCGGGCCGTCGGGTGCCTATTGACCAATTCGGAGTTCTACCCCAATGGCCCGACGGCGACCGTGGAGGACTACCGCTCCAGCGGCGACCCGCTGCAGTCCTATCTCGTGGTCGAGGTGCCCACCGCGTACGGAGACGAGAGCACCACGGACCGCGTCGTCGTTGCCGTCGTGGAGCACAACGGAAAGCTTCATACCCTCATCGCGGCCATTCCCAAGCGTGACGATGCCGCCCTCGCGGCCCTGGATGACGCGGTGAGCAAGGTGGTCTGGAGCTGATGCGCCGGCGGGAGCCACATGTCGGCTCCAGACCGCGCCCTGGGTTGACCCGTGATCGCCTTGGGCGAGAATAGAACAGACGTCATCAACGCGTCCCAAAGAATGGAGCACACCATGCCCGACGTTCTCGCCTATGCCTGCGACGACGAAACCACCCAGTTCCACCGCACCACCGTGTCCCTGCGCGAGCCAGGCCCGCGCGACATCTACTTCGACGTGAAGTACGCCGGCATCTGCCATTCGGATATCCACACAGCCCGGGGAGAATGGGGCCCGGTCCGTTACCCGCTGACCCCGGGTCACGAGATCGCGGGCATCGTCACCCAGGTGGGATCGGAGGTGACCAAGTACCAGGTGGGCGACAGGGTGGGCGTCGGCTGCATGGTCGACTCCTGCCGCCAGTGCGACTATTGCCGCGATGGCTACGAGCAGTTCTGCGCGGGAACCCCCGGAGGGCTGCGAGGCACCCTGTGGACCTACGGGCCCGATGCCGACGGGAATCCCACCGCTGGCGGCTACGCGCAGGGCTTCACCGTCGACGAGGACTTCGCCTGCCGCATCCCCGAGACCATCCCGTTCGAGACGGCGGCCCCGTTGCTGTGCGCCGGGATCACCACGTATTCGCCGCTCAAGCGTTATGGCGCCGGACCCGGCAAGAGGGTGGCGATCGTCGGCATGGGTGGCCTGGGTCACGTGGGCGTCCAGATCGCCGCGGCGATGGGAGCGACGACAGCCGTTATCTCCCAGGGCCGCTCGAAGGAAGCCGACGCGCGCCGCTTCGGCGCCACCGAGTTCTATGCCATGAGCGAGGAGGGCACGCTCAAGAAGCTGCGTCGCTCGTTCGACCTCATCCTGTGCACCGTCAGCGCTGACGACCTCGACTACACGGGGCTGCTCGGAGCGCTGAAGCCTTTCGGGGTGTTCGTCGACGTCGGCCTGCCGGAGCATCCGTCCACCATCCACCTCGCGGGACTGGTGACTGGAAACAAGTCCATGTCGGGGTCTCTGATCGGCGGTATCCCGGAGACCCAGGAGATGCTGGACTTCTGCGCCGAGCACAAGATCTATCCTCAGGTCGAACTCATCGGGGGAGAGGACATCACGGCGGCCTACGACTCGGTGGTCGACTCCAAGGTGCGCTATCGCTACGTCATCGACACCTCGACCTTCTGAGCGAACCGTCACTGGCCCGGCTGTCACCCGTCGCGGATGGCGGCCGGCCCGGTGATCCCGTGCACGGACTCCTCATGCTGCTCTAAGCTCCGCGCATGGACGTTGTCGACATCATCCGGGCCAAACGAGACGGGCAGCGGCTCACCGACGAGCAAATCGACTGGGTGATCGACGCCTACACTCGCGACGCCGTCGCCGACTACCAGATGTCGGCGCTGGCCATGGCCATCCTATTGCGCGGGATGGACCGCGCCGAGATCGCTCGGTGGACCGCCGCCATGATCGCCTCTGGTGAGCGGATGGACTTCTCGGGGCTTCGCCGGCCTACCGTCGACAAGCACTCCACCGGCGGTGTCGGCGATAAGATCACCCTCCCCCTGGCGCCGCTCGTGGCGGTATTCGACGTCGCTGTGCCGCAATTGTCGGGGCGCGGCCTCGGGCACACCGGCGGCACTCTCGACAAGCTGGAGGCCATTCCCGGCTGGCGGGCCTCGCTCGGGAACCATGAAATCATGGCTCAACTCGACGAGGTGGGCGCCGTCATCTGTGCCGCGGGATCCGGGCTCGCCCCCGCGGACAAGAAGCTGTACGCCCTGCGTGACACTACCGGCACCGTCGAGGCCATCGCGCTCATCGCCAGTTCCATCATGAGCAAGAAGATCGCGGAGGGCACCGGCGCCCTGGTACTCGATGTGAAGGTGGGCTCTGGCGCTTTCATGAAGAGCGCAGGCGAGGCGACCCGCCTCGCCGAGACCATGGTGGCCCTCGGCGCTGATGCTGGCGTCAACACCGTGGCATTGCTGACCGACATGGATACCCCGCTGGGGCTGACTGCAGGAAACGCATTGGAGGTGCGCGAGGCCGTCGAGGTGCTGCAAGGGGGTGGACCAGCCGACGTGGTGGAACTCACCGTCGCCTTGGCGCGCGAGATGCTGGCTGCGGCTGGCAAACCCGGCCTTGATCCGGCCTCAGCGCTTCAGGATGGGCGAGCCTACGACGTGTGGCGCCGGATGATCGCGGCTCAGGGAGGCGACCCGGACGCGCCGCTACCGGTGGCGCGGCACACCCACACGGTCGTTGCGCCGGCTACGGGTTTTGTGTCTCGGCTCGACGCATTCGCCGTCGGCGTGGCCGCATGGCGGCTCGGGGCGGGCCGGGCACGCAAGGAGGACGATGTGCAGGCGGTGGCAGGCGTGGAGATGCACGCCAAGCCGGGTGACCCGATTGCGGCAGGGCAGCCCCTGTTCACGCTGCACACGGCCACCCCGGAACGCTTCGACCGGGCGATCGAGTCTCTCGATGGGGCCGTCGACATCGTCGCCGAGGCCCCAGCGCCGTCGACTCTCATCCTTGACCGTATCGGGTGAGGTGGCGAATCTCGTCAACTGCGCCGATGCACTACCAGGAGCGCCGTGCAATGGCTAGGGTGGCCCAGTAGGCAATCGCTCGATGAGGAGTCACATGTCCGAGATTCGTACCCGAGATTCCATCCCCGCCACCGGCCGCGCTCCGCGCCATGACAAGTTGAACGCCTGGCTCGACGAACTCGTGGAGCTCTGCCAGCCCGACGCCATCCACTATTGCGACGGCTCGGAGGAGGAATGGCAGCAACTGGTTGACAAGCTGGTCGATGCCGGGACCCTGGTGCGTCTCGAGGGAAAGCCCAACTCCGTCTATGCTCGCACCGACCCCGACGACGTGGCCCGCGTCGAGGATCAGACCTTCATCTGTTCCAAGGATGAGCGCGACGCCGGCCCCACCAACAACTGGATGGACCCGGGCCAGATGAAACGCATCATGACTGGCCTCTACTCCGGGTGCATGCGGGGCCGGGTCATGTACGTCATGCCGTTTTGCATGGGGCACCTTGACGCCGCGGACCCGAAGTTCGGCGTCGAGGTCTCCGACTCCGCCTATGTGGCGCTGTCGATGAAGATCATGACCCGCATGGGGACCGAGGTGCTGGAACGCATGGAAGCCACGCAGGCCGATTTCGTGCCCTGCCTCCACTCCGTCGGCATGCCACTCGAGGAGGGCCAATCCGACGTCGCGTGGCCCTGCAACGAGACCAAATACATCGTGCACTTCCCCGACGAGCGCGTCATCTGGTCCTACGGTTCCGGCTACGGCGGCAACTCGCTGCTGGGCAAGAAGTGCTACGCCTTGCGGATCGCTTCTGTCATGGCCCGCGACGAGGGCTGGCTGGCCGAACATATGCTGATCCTCAAGCTCATCTCGCCCGAGGGACGCCAGTATCATGTGGCCGCCGCGTTCCCGTCGGCCTGTGGCAAGACGAACCTGGCCATGCTGGAACCCACCATTCCGGGATGGAAGGTGGAGACGCTGGGCGACGACATCGCCTGGCTGCGCTTCGGAGAGGATGGGCGGCTGTACGCGACGAATCCCGAGACGGGCTTCTTCGGCGTGGCTCCCGGCACGTCGATGGACACCAATCCCAACGCCATGCGTTCCATCGAGGCCGGTAACTCCATCTTCACCAACGTGGCGCTGACCCCGGACGGCGACGTCTGGTGGGAGGGCATGACCAAGGAGAAGCCGGAGACCCTCATCGACTGGAAGGGGCGAGAGTGGAGCGGCTCGACAGGGCCCAAGGGAGGCCGGCCGGATGAGAAGGCGGCTCACCCTAACAGCCGGTTCTGCACTCCCATCGAGCAATGCCCCATCTTGTCGGACGACTACCACCTGCCGCAGGGTGTGCCGCTGGACGCCATCGTCTTCGGTGGACGCCGGGAGAACACCATTCCGCTGGTGACACAGTCGCGTGACTGGCAGCACGGCGTGTTCATGGGCGCCACCTGCTCGTCGGAGACCACCGCCGCCGCGAAGGGAGCCGTCGGCGTGTTGCGTCGCGATCCGATGGCGA
Organism: Arachnia sp.; assembly: GCA_041854805.1. GTDB lineage: Bacteria > Actinomycetota > Actinomycetes > Propionibacteriales > Propionibacteriaceae > Arachnia. Next base: position 163 of record JBHADA010000055.1, on the reverse strand, counting down.
TGCTGCCGTTCATCGGCTACCACGTGGCCGACTATGTGCAGCACTGGGTGGACATCGGCGAGAATGCCGATCCGGACAAGCTGCCCAAGGTCTTCTACGTTAACTGGTTCCGCCGCGACGCGGATGGCCGGTTCATGTGGCCGGGCTTCGGCGAGAACTGCCG
>JBHADA010000054.1:0-24635 GCA_041854805.1 Arachnia sp. | reverse complement strand
GGCCGCTGTGGTTGGGCTTTCGGAGGCGCCTGCCGAGTGGGAGCCTGTGGAGGACGGGGCCGCGGTAGGCCTTTCCGAGGCACCTGCCGAACTGGCATCGGGCCAGGACGAGGCCGCTGTGGTTGGGCTTTCGGAGGCGCCTGCCGAGTGGGAGCCTGTGGAGGACGGGGCCGCGGTAGGCCTTTCCGAGACATCTGCCGAACTGGCATCGGGCCAGGACGAGGCCGTTGCGGTAGGCCTTCCCGAGACGTCCGCCGAGCTGGAACCGGGCGAGGACGAGGAGACGGAGGGGACAGCCCTCGACGCCGAGGACTCGGCAATCGCGGAGCCCGCCGACGACGAGACTCACGCTGCGGAGGTGGCGAGATTCAAGGCGCGCATTGCCGAGCTGGAGGAGCTCGTCAACCGCCGTGAACGTGACCTAATGAGGCTTGAGACGGGGGCGACTGCGGCGTGGGATACGACAGTGCCATCCTTGGAGCGTGCGATCGAGGAGTTGCGCCAAGAAAACGGTGAACTTCAGGCCGCGCTGAATGCGGTTCGAGCACAGGTGGAGAGCGCGCAACTTGAGCTCGAGTTGGTCCAGAAGTCACGCGGGTCCATGCCCCGGGCGACGGATACCTACTGAAAGGGGTGGCTGAGGTGTGGAGTGAACACATACCGCTGCTGACGATCCGTGGTCTGCGTAAATCGTTCGGCACGAACGACGTGCTACTGGGCCTTGACCTCGAGGTTCGCCGCGGCGAGGTGCTCGGCGTCGTCGGGCGCAACGGCGTGGGAAAGACCACCATGGCGTCGATCATCGCTGGCCAGTCCGCCGCCGATGGGGGCGAGATGATGCTGGGCGACGGCGACTGGGACCCCGGACGGATCATGCTGATCGACCCGCAGCACGAACTCGATCCGCGCATGACGGTCACCGAAGCAATGTTTCGGCAGTACACCGGTGAACGAGACGAGGAGGATCTACTCATCCGCGCGCGCCGGGTCCTTGCCGAGACCGGCATTGCGCTGCTTCCCGCGGACAGGCTGGGCGATCTCAGCCCCACCGAGCGCCGCATGGCCGAGGTGGTGCGCATGCTCGCTGATCCACGCGAGGTCATCGTCATCGATGAGTTGAGCAACGCGCTCAACGCCCTCGAGGTGGAAGACCTCCGCTACGCCTTGCGGCGCACATCGGAGGAGGAGCGCGGTGTCGTCTACATCACGCACCGCCTCGACGAGGCGCTACGGCTGTGTCATCGCGTCGCGGTGATCCGAGACGGCAAGGTGGTGGCCATCTTCAACTCGCTCACCGCCACCACGGAGCAGCTCACCGAGGCCATGTTCGGCCAAACCGTCGAAGTAGGCGCCCGCAGCAGCAGCGCCACCGAGGATGTCGTCTTGGACGTGGAGTCGCTGCGGTGCCTTAAGGAGCCTGTCTCGTTCCAACTCCATGCGGGCGAGATCCTCGGGTTCTGCGGTTCTCGCGCCTCTGGTGTTGAGGAGATCCGTGACGCACTCGTCGGAAAACGTCCCTGCGAGACGGCGGCGCTGCGGGTAGCGGATAAACCGGCCAGCATCCGTGCCCCCCGCGACCTGCCCGCCAACGGTATCGCCGTGCTTGCCAGCATGTTCGACCCGGACACTGAGTCCTACTCGGCGCGCAACATGACGATGCTTGACGGCGATACGGACGTCGACGAGGCGACCATAGAGGACACCACGAAGATACTGCTGGCGTTGCGCGAGTCGGAGATGCAGATGAGTCGCTTGCTCAACCGGCCCATGCAATCCACGGGACAGCGTCGCTGGCAGCAGATGCAGGAACTGGCCGGCGAGCATGCGCAGGTGCTCATTCTCATCGAGCCGCTCGATGGTCTCGACGCCTCCGCCAGGCAGCGCTTCGCGAAGCTCATGGCCGACGTCACCGGCAGGGGAGCGGGCGTGTTGCTGTTCTCCAGCGACGAGGCGGACCTGCACCGGTTCAGCGACCGGATCATGGTGCTAGCCGACGGCAGGGTACAGGGCGAGTGGGATCCGGAGGAGGTCACTAGCGCCGACCTAGAGCGCGTCACCCGGGGCGAATGGTCCTTCGAGCCCCGGGCGGTCGTGTAGCCAGGCAGGAGCGGCCTGGCCCACGGGCCAGGCTCACTCCCGGTCGCTGGAGATCCAGCCTGCGGGGGTGAAGGAGAGATTGCGCGCGCCCCGGACAAGGCTGGCCACCTCGCCGAGCCGGTCCAGATCGTCCCTGGATAGCGCCACGCCAGCCGCGGCCGCATTCTCGCGGACTCGTTCGGCGGATCGGGTGCCGGGGATCGGTGCCACGGGCAGCGAATGGGCGGCGGATTGGGCTAGCAGCCATGCCAGCGCCACCTGGGCGGGGGTGGCGCCGTGCCGGTCGGCGATGTCCTTGATGACCGCGACCACCGCCTGGTTCGCGTCGAAGTCACGAACGAAACGGTCCTCCGACTTGAGCATCGATTGGGCGATTCGTTCGCGGGTCAGGCGGCCCGTCAGGAACCCGCGCCCCAGTGGGCTGTAGGGCACGAAACCGGCACCCACATCCCGGGCCGCCGGCACCACCTTGTCCTCCACGTCGCGGGACCAGAGGCTCCATTCGCTCTGAACGGCGGTGATGGGATGGACGGCGGCTGCGGCGCGCAGCTCGTCGGCGGTGACCTCCGACAGGCCGAGGTGACGCACCTTTCCCTCGGCAACCAGTTCGGCCATGGCACCCACCGTCTCCTCAATGGGTAGGTCCAACTGCCGCCGATGCAAGTAGTACAGGTCGATCACCTCAACGCCCAAGCGGCGTAGAGACGCCTCACAGGCCGACCGGACATAGGCCCTGTCGCCGCGCGTCGCCGGAGCATCCGGTGTCGCGATGCGGCCGGTAATGCCGAACTTCGTGGCGAGCTGCACCTCGTCGCGGCGTTCCTTCAATAGAAGGGCGATGAGTTCCTCGTTGGTGCCCGCGGGGCCGTCAGTTCCTGGCCGCGGCTCGCCGTAGACGTCGGCCGTGTCGAGGAAGGTGATGCCATGGTCGAGTGCGGTGTGGAGGGTGCGCAGGGCCTCGGACGGGTCGGTGTATCCGTAGACGTGGCTCAGGGCCATGCCGCCGAAACCGATCTGGCTGACCCTGAGGCCGTGGCCGAGGTCGATGCTGGGAACCTGGATCATGTCAGTCTCCTTGGTCGGTGATAAGGGATCGGTAAGCGTCGATCTTCTGGTCGAGGGCTTGGCGGTCCTCGAGGAGTTGGTCGATGTGGCGCTGCACCGCAGGACGCTAGCTTCTGGAGCGCACTCCAACGCAAGTCGGGCGTCTGCCCGCGCAGCCCCGCCCGCGGCGGCAGAATGGGCACATGGGTAACGGAAAGCTGGGCAACGAGGTCTACGAGTCGGAACTCAACCATCTGCAGGCCGAACTCGTCGAGATGCAGGAATGGGTCAAGGCCACGGGAGCGCGCATCGTTGTGCTGTTCGAGGGGCGCGATGCCGCGGGCAAGGGGGGTGCTATCAAACGCATCACGGAGTACCTCAACCCGCGCGTCGCTCGGATCGTCGCCCTGCCGACGCCCACGGAACGGCAGCGTACCCAGTGGTACTTCCAGCGCTATATCGAGCACCTGCCCGCAGCCGGAGAGATCCGGCTGTTCGACCGCTCCTGGTACAACCGCGCCGGGGTGGAGAAGGTCATGGGGTACTGCACCCCTGCCGAGTACGTCCGGTTCCTGCGGCAGTGCCCGCAGTTCGAGCGGATGCTCATCGAGGACGGGATCCTGCTACGCAAGTATTGGTTCTCGGTCTCCGACAAGGAACAGGAAAAGCGGTTCAAGTCCCGTCTCACCGATCCGATGCGCCGGTGGAAACTCTCGCCCACCGACCTGGAGTCGCTGACCCGTTGGGAAGAGTACTCGCGAGCCAAGGATGAGATGTTCGTCCACACCGACCTGCCCGGGAACCGGTGGAACGTGGTGGAGGCGGAGAACAAGAAGCGGGCTCGTATCAACATGATCGCCCACCTACTCCAGTCCATCCCGTACCATCACGTGGACCGTCCGGTGGTCGAGTTGCCGCCGCGACCGCCGTCGACCGGCTATGTGCGCACCTCGCGTGAGTTGTTGAGTGAGGTGCCCGACGTGGCTGGCAAACTCGACGTCGATAAGCTTCGCCGTTACCGAGACCCTGAGGACCGTGATGCGTAGGATCACCGTTGTTCTGATAGCCCTCCTGCTTGGTGCCTGCACGTCCGGTGCCCCCGAAGGGGAGTGGGTGGTGACCTCGGCGGAAGGGCATCGTCTGGTGGAGGGGGTTGAGGTCACGCTCTCGCTGAAGGGATCCGAGATGCGCATCGACACCGGGTGCAACGCTCTCACCGGCACGACGTCATATACCGATCAGACGCTGTCTATCAAGGATGCGCAGCGGACGCTGATCGGCTGCGACGACGACCGCGTCGCTCAAGAGGAGTGGCTCGGCGATTTCTTCAGTGGGGGAGCCAACGTCACGCTCGACGGTGACGAGATGACGCTCACCCGCGGTGAAGTGGTGCTCAAGCTCAAGCGGAAGTCCTAAGCGGTGCCGATGAGGGCGTAAGCCCATGCCGTCCATCGGGGCGTGAACTTTGCCGCGCCAAGCACGAGTTGCCATTGTGCAGTGCGGATGGCAGATGATGAGGGCCCAGGGACTCGCTAATGGTGCTTGTGAGTCCGGCCAGTGGGCATTGGCGCGAGTCGTGCTCGCGGTGGCACGGTCAAAGCGGACACGAGACTCCAGTCCGGTTCGAGCAGGCGTACCCATCCGGGTTTTTGTGCAAATACTGCTGGTGCTCATCCTCGGCGAAGTAGAACACCTGCCCGGGGGCGATCTCCGTGGTGATCGTGCCGTAGCCCGCTTCGGTCAGTTGTGCCTGGAAGGCGTCACGCGAGGCCTCGGCCTCCCGGCGCTGCTGATCGTCGACGGGGAAGACCGCCGAGCGATAGTGCGTGCCGACGTCATTGCCCTGGCGGTAGCCCTGGGTCGGGTCGTGATTCTCCCAGAAGAGTCGTAGTAACTCTGCGAAACTCGTTTCGTTCGGGTCGAAGACTACTTTGACGGTCTCGGCGTGGCCGGTGAGTCCCGTGCAATTCTCCATATAAGTGGGATTGGGTGTGTAGCCGCCCATGAAACCGACGGCGGTGTTCACCACCCCCGGAGCTTCCCAGAACAATCGTTCGGCGCCCCAGTAGCACCCCAGCGCGAAATAGGCGACCTCGCCAGGCTCGGCGTCGAGTGGCAGGCCCAGTACGGCATGGGGCGGGATGGGGGTGAGTACGTCCGTGGTGCGTCCCGGCAGGGCATTCTCAGGCGCGACGGGCCGCGGGGCGGGTGTGCGTGCGGCGAGCCAGGACGCGAGGTTGATCTCCATGACATCCAGACTATGACCTCGTTAGGCCACGTCCGAAGTCAGGCGTGTCAGACGCATCTCGTCATTCCGGTAGGGCCCAGTCGATGGCGCGCGCGCCCTGCTCTTCAAGTAACTGATTCGCCCTGCTGAACGGGCGAGAGCCGTAGAAACCGGAGCGGGCCGACAGGGGAGACGGGTGGGCGCTGGCGATGACGGGGATCTCGCCTAGCAACGGCTTGGCGGTTTGGGCGTCGCGCCCCCAAAGGATGGCCACGAGAGGGCCGCCTCGGTCCCGCAGAGCCTCTACCGCGCAGGCGGTCACCTCCTCCCAGCCCTTGCCGCGGTGTGACGCCGGGGCCCCGGGGCGCACCGTCAAGACCCGGTTCAGGAGGAGTACGCCCTGCTCGAACCAGGCCGTGAGGTCGCCATGCGTAGCGGGCACGATGCCAAGGTCGGACTCGAGTTCGCGGTAGATGTTGCGCAGGCTTCCGGGCAGAGGGCGCACGTCCTTGGCGACCGAGAACGACAGGCCCACCGGGTGCCCGGGCGTGGGATACGGGTCTTGTCCGATGATGAGCACCCGGACGTCGGCCAGGGGGCGGGTGAACGCGCGGAGGATGTCGTGTCCGGCGGGAAGATAGGCGTTGCCAGCGGCAATCTCCTCGCGCAGGAATTGGCCCATCGCGGCGATCCGGTCCTCGACGGGCGCCAAGGCTTCCGCCCAGTCGGGCGCCACCAGTTCGGAGAGGGGTTTCGTCATGGACACAGTGTGTCACGTCCCGAGTCGCCACCGTTGGGTGCAAGAATAGAAATGCCTCCTTGCTAAAAATGAAGGTTCGACTACTATTGAGGTATGAGCAATCCAGATTTGAGCCCGATCCTTGACGATCTGGCCGCGGGTAGGATCGACGCCGCCGAGGCCAAGCGGCGCATCGACGCGGCCAAACGCGCGGCTGAGGAGCCGCCCGAGGCCAGCGAGATCCCGGTAGAGGAGGGTGACACCGCGAAGAAGGGCGGTCCCAAGGCGGGAGGTCTGGCGCGGGTCAGCGTCACCGCCGTCGGGCGCCGTGTACGTGTGGAGGGTGACTCGTCGATCAGCACTCTTACCATCGACGGTCCGCATGTGTTGCGCCGCGTGGGAACCGTCATGGAGGTCAACTCGACTGGCGAGATCGGCCCCAACTTTCAGGGATTCTCGCTCATCCGCCCGCCGCGCAGCTTTGACGATCTGCGTGATATCGGGTTGGGAAAGGAACTGATCATCCGGGTCAACCCCAAGCTCATCGTTGACGCCGAGATCACCACGGGCGGCCTGCGTACGGTGGGGGTGCCACGGCTTGGCCGCATTCGCGTGACCGCGGGCGGATCGACGCTTGAGGGTGTGCAGGAGGTTGAGGACCTGCTCAGCCAGGCCGGTGGCATCACCGTCGAGGGCCCGGTCAGCTTGGGCCGTTCTCGTCTACGGGTCGAGTCCGGCAGCCTCACCGTCAACCTGACGGAGGGGGCCAATGTCACCATCCGCGGCGAGGCCAAGCTCGGCCGGATCTCGTGGCCGGGGGGCTCCGAGACGGTCGACGAATACGTGGTGGGCAACGGGTCGGCCAAGCTCGACGTGTCCGTCGTCATGGGCATGGCCAGCGTGAAGGTGGAGGAGTGATCGTGAGCGGCAAGCTTTACCATGCGCCCGCCGACTGCCCCGTGTGCGGGGACGGACTCATCACCACCCGCAAGGGCTGCCGGACCTGCGGTACGGAGATCGCTGGCGAGTTCGCCGGCTGCGAGTTTTGCGCGCTCGACGCGGCGGACCTGGCGTTACTCAAGGTGTTCCTCGCGTCGCGGGGCAACCTGAGGGAGGTGGAGAAGCATCTCCAGGTTTCCTACCCGACGGCCCGTTCTCGATTCGACGCCGTGATCACCAAACTGGGGTTGGTGACTAACTCGGCAGGGCAGGCGCGGCCGGAGGCGGATGAATCCGGGCACGATGCGGACAGCGGCTCCACGGAGGACCAGATCCTTGCTCGCGTGGCCCGCGGCGAGATCACCCCTGAAGATGCGGCCAGGCTGCTGGGCTGACCAGGACGGGGCTCCCGGTCGTGTTTCGCGCCAGGATGCTCAAAGGCCCCACCCGGAATCGGGTGGGGCCTGAACGCTGGATCAGAGAGTTTCTACCTTGAGCACTACCACCATGAGTTTCTTGCCGTTGGGCGCGGTGTAGGTCACCTCGTCTCCCACCTTGGCGCCCAGTACGGCCGCGCCGAGGGGCGACTGTGGGGAATAGACGGCGTGCTCGACGGAGTCGTCGGTGGCCAGAACCTCGCGGGAGCCGAGGAGGAAGGTGTCGGTGTCGTCCTCGTCCCCGTCGAAGGCGACGGTGATGAGCTTGCCCGGGGCCACCTCGTCCGAGGCACCCGTGGCCTCGCCCACCTGGGCGCGGCGCAGAAGATCCTCCAACTGCCGGATCCGGGACTCCATCTGCCCCTGCTCCTCGCGGGCGGCGTGGTATCCACCGTTCTCGGAGAGGTCGCCCTCTTCGCGGGCTGCGGCGATGCGGGCGCTGACCTCGGGTCGCCCCACGGTCTTGAGCTGGGTCAACTCAGCCTCAAGCTTGTCGTAGGCCTCTTGGGTGAGCCAGACCACGTCGACGGGTGTTTCAGACATCAGGCAAGACTATCAGCCGGTCAGCGAACACTGATCCACGCTGACGCTGGTGGCCTCCTTGATGGTGCTGAGCCGCACATCCACCGTTGAAAGCAAGGAGTCGCTGGGAGGTACCTTCACCATCTTCTCGGCGACGATCTCGAAGGACTCGGCCTGCGCGTATACCCGGCACTGCGCCTCGCGTGACGGGTCCTCGCGCTGCACCACGATCCGCGTGAACATATTCGTGCTGCTCATCACCCGGAAGTCGCGCACCATGGCCGCCACTGGTGGGCTGGACTGTTCCAAGGCATTAAGGATCACCAACGCGATCATGCCCAGCACGCCGACGCCCACAGCCACACCCAGAAGCACGTCGAGTGGAGAACTCTTGGGGTAGCGGGCGGCGATGCGGGCCTCGTCGTTCTCGGTCACGAACCCATTGTGCCGCAGTGGGCGGAGGCTCCTGGGGATCGCCATCGGCGTAGTCGTTTCGTGATGCTTGAGCCGGACACGTTTTTGATGGTCATGGTTGGCCGTGCTCGCTGGGGCCGGGCACAATGTCGGTCATGCCCGAATCCCAGGACGCTCCACTGCGCCTCCTGCATGTCCATGCCCATCCCGACGACGAGTCGAGCAAGGGTGCGGCCACTACCGCTAAGTACGTCGCGGAAGGAGTCGAGGTGCTGGTGGCCACGTGTACCGGCGGTGAACGGGGCTCGGTGCTCAACCCGAAGATGGCGGGGGACCCCGAGGTGGAGGCCAACATCGCGCAGATCCGCCGCGATGAGATGGCTCGCGCTCGCGAGATCCTGGGGATCAAACAGGTATGGCTAGGATTCGTCGATTCCGGCTGTCCCGACACGACGCCCTGGCCTCCGCTACCCGAGGGTTGCTTCGGCACGCTCGATCCGGTGGAGGCCGCAGGCCCACTGGTCAAGGTGATGCGCGAGTTTCGTCCCCACGTCGTGACCACCTATGACGAGCGTGGCGGCTATCCGCACCCGGATCACATCATGTGCCACAAGGTCACCGTCGAGGCTTTCAACGCGGCCGCCGATCCTAGGCTTTGGCCCGAGCATGGGACGCCCTGGCAGGCGGCGAAGCTGTATTACCACATGAGCTTCCACCGCCGCCGTTTCGAGAGACTCGAGGCCGCCATGCACGAGCACGGGCTGGAGGTGTCGTTCCCAGCCAGGGACGACGACCCGTTCTCCGACGGGCGACTCACCACCTTCGTCGACTGTGCCAAGTACTTTCCGGTGCGCGACGAGGCCCTGCGAGCGCACGCCACACAGATCGATCCCGACGGGCCCTGGTTCGCGGTACCGCTGGCGATCCAGCAGGCCGGCTGGCCCACCGAGGACTATCAGTTGGTCCGTTCGCTGGTGCCGACGATGATCCCAGAGGACGACCTGTTCGCGGGCCTGCGTCAGGTGCCGCTGGTGCCGGAGTTCATGATCTGACCGACCGGGTCTCGCCGCGCGCGTGCAGCCACCACGCGGCGAGCACACCGCCGATGGCGCCGCCCAGGTGGCCCTGCCAACTGACGCCCTCCGCGCCGGGCAGAACGCCCCACAGCACCGTGCCGTAGGCGGCGAACACCACGACGGCGATGAGGATCTGTCCGATGCGCTTGGTGAATAGGCCTCGAGTCAGCAGATAGGTGAGGTAGGCGAACACGACGCCCGAGGCACCGGCCGTGATGGTGCCAGAGGCGGACAGCAACCACGCCACCAGCCCGGAGACGACGGTGCCGATAACGGTCACCATGAACCAATGCTTGGGCCCGCTGGTGATGAAGATCAGCACGCCCAACACCAGGAACGGCACCGAGTTACTGATCAGGTGCGCCCAGCCAAAGTGGAGGAAGGGGGCCAGCAGGATGTTGGGCAGGTCGCCGATGAGCCTCGGCTGGATGCCGAACGAGTCCAAGGCGTTGAGGGTAACAGCGTCGATGGCCTCCAGCACCCACATGACGGCGAGCATGCCGCCAACGACGGTGAGGGCCTTACTGAGGGTGGGCTTGTTCTCGGGCATGCCTCAAGTGTGACTCATCGCCCAAGCCCTGACGACAAAAGGCGCCGTGTCGCCACGGGCAGTAAGGTGGCGCGCATGGTCAACCGCCTCCGCGACTCCGCCAGCGAGTATCTCCAGCAGCATGCACATCAGCTCGTTCACTGGTGGGAGTTCTCGGACGAGGCGCTGGCCGAGGCAGCCAAACGCGACGTGCCCATCCTGCTGTCCGTGGGCTACGCCTCGTGCCACTGGTGTCACGTCATGAGCGCCGAATCCTTCGACGACGCCGCCACCGCCGCCTACATCAACGAACACTTCGTGCCTATCAAGGTGGACCGGCAGCAGCGTCCCGACGTCGACGCCGTGTATATGCGGGCCACTCAGGCCATGAACCACGGCTCCGGTGGCTGGCCAATGACTGCCTTCCTCACCCCGGCGGGCCTCCCCTTCTTCACGGGTACCTACTTCCCACCTGAGCCGCGTCCCGGCATGCCGTCATTCGGTCAGGTGCTGGAGGCCATGGCCGAGGGGTGGCGTGCCCGCAGGGACAAGCTTGTCGCCTCAGCCGACTACATCGTCGCCTCACTGGCGGCGGCCGAGAACCAGGTCAGCGACGCGCCCGACCCGCGCGAGGCCATCGACGCGGTGCAGGCCGAGTTCGACCTCATCCATGGTGGCTGGGGCAACGCGCCCAAGTTTCCGGCGCCCACCCTGCTCGATGCGCTGCTCGTCAAGGGAGACCCGCAGACGCTGGAGATGGCTCAGCGCACCCTGGAGACCATGGCCCGCGGCGGGATCTGTGATCAGGTGGGCGGCGGCTTCCATCGCTACGCCGTCGACGCGGGCTGGGTGGTGCCGCACTTCGAGAAGATGCTCTACGACAACGCACTTCTCCTCGGGGCCTTCGTGCGCGGATGGCGTCGCACCGCCGACCACGACTCCGGGCTACGTGCCCTGTTCGAACGCACTGCCTACGGCATCGTCGAATGGCTGGAACGTGAACTGGTCAGCGAAGCCGGCGGCCTCATGGCCGGGCTGGATGCCGACTCGTGCGACATCCGTGGCGCCGTACACGAGGGCATCTTCTACCTGTGGAATCCCGAACTGCTCGACGACGCCCTGGGCGCGGAGGACGGGGCCTGGGCGGCCGAAGTGTTCCACGTCACCCGCGGCGGCACCTTCGAGGATGGCCTGTCCACGCTGCAACTGCGGGGCCGTCCGGACTTCGCAAGGCTGGACCGGGTGTGCGCGGCGCTGCTGGCCGAGCGTGAGACGCGCTTCAGGCCGGGCACGGACCGGCTCGTCGTGGCCGCCTGGAACGGCTGGGCCATCTCGTCGCTGGTTCAGGGGGCGCTGGTCTTTGGCGAGCCGAGATGGCTCGAGTTGGCGCGGCGCGCGGGCGAGTACCTCGTGCGGGTCCATCTCGTCCACGGCGACCTGCGCCGTTCCTCCTTCGAGGGCGTCGCGGGAGAGGCGCCCGGAGGTGCGGAGGACTACGGCGCCGTGGCGGAGGCGTTCGTCGCATTGGCGTGCGCCACCGGAGAGGCATCATGGTTGCGCCGGGCCGAGGACCTGGCCGACCGGGCCGTCGAACTGTTCGCTCACCCCGACGGGGGGTTCTACGACGCCGCCGACACGGGACTGTTCGAACGGCCCCGCTCGCTGACTGACAATGTCATCCCAAGCGGCACCTCCGCGCTGATCGCCGCCCTGCGGGCGGTTGGTCTGCTCGCCGAACGGTCGGACCTAGCCGAGCGGGCCGACGCGGCCGCACGCACCACCTGGGCTACCGTGTCGGACGCGCCGAGGTTTGCCGGAGCCGCGTTGGCGGACCTGCTCATTCGCGACGAGGCGCGTCGCGGCCTGAAGCCCGCCGTGACGGTAGTGGTGACTGCTGACCCCATGGATCAGCTCGCCCGCGCCGCCTGGCGCCTGGCCCCTGCGGGATCGCTGGTACTCACGGCGCCGGAGAACGCGGAAGGGTTCGGATCCTGGCTGGACGGACGCGCCGCTGGGTTCGCCTACGTGTGCCGCGGCACGGTGTGCTTCGACCCCGTGTCGGAATACGCGCAATTGAAGACGCCGTTGTGGACTCGCGTCTAGCGTCGCCGGTTACTTGGCGCCCAGGATGGTGACGATCTCCTCATGGCCGGCGGCTTGGGCCAAGGCGGAGGCGGTCGCGCCATCCCGGTCGGTGACGGCGGGATCCGCCCCGGCCTCAAGCAGGGCGCGCACCACCCGCTGATAGCGGTCGCTGCCATCCCCGCCCACGATCGCCCGCATGAGAGCGGTCCGGCCTCGGGCGTCCCGTGCGTCCAAGTTCAGACCTTGTGCCGTGGAAGTGAGAGTCACGAAGTCAGCGTCGCCAGCCGCGGCGGCGATCATGAGAGGCGTGTCTCCGGTCTCGTCCGCCACGCCCGCGTCGGCGCCAAGCGCAGTGAAGAGCCGCAAGGTAGCGTCGCGCTTCCCGTCGAGCGCCAACCGCAGCGGTACCTTCCCGCCCGCGGCTGGGGTGTTCAGTCCGGCGCCATCGCGCAACGCGCGGGCTGCCGCGTCGGCGTCGTCCTTCTCGACGGCGTCCAATAGCGCAGCGTCCGGAGAGGCCCGTCTCTCGCCCTCAAGCTGGGCGCGAAGTGTCGTCTCCAGGCGAGTGAAGCCGCGATCCATTGCCATCTGCAGAGCGGTGAGATTCTCGTTGTCGGACTTCGTCTCCAGGTTGACGCCAGCAGCGGACATGACCCGGACGGTATCGACGTAGTTGTCGGTGTCTTGACCCAGCCACACGGCCTCGTGGATGGCCTGGTACCCAAGGGTGTTGACGTGGGAGGGGTCGACGCCGGCGGCGAGGAGGGCACCCACGATGAGGTAGTTGCCCCGTTCCGCGGCGCGGATGAGTCCTGTTCCGCCCCACGAGTCGGTGGCCTTCACATCGGCTCCTTTCGCCAGCATGAGGCGCAGAAACGAGAGATCCGCGTCGCTCGTGGCGATGAGGTAGGCCGATTGGCTGGTGTTGTCTTTGGCGTTGACATCCGCGCCCTGCTCGATGAGCGACGAGGCGTCGCGGGTGTTGGATCGCCATGCGGCGTCGCGAAGGCTCTGATTGAGCGCCGCCTGATCCGGGGACCCCGCGGATGCGGACGCGGGGGTGCCGCCGGTTGCCGGAGGAGGAGAGGGTTTGGATTCCTGGGCTGCCGGGGGCGTTTGAATGCCACACCCGGCCAGCAGGACCAAGGCGCCAACGGCTCCACGGCGAATCGGACTCACCGCATAAGTCTAACGTGGTGTGTGGAGGCGAGACCGAGATCGTTGGCTGGAACGAGTCTCAGAAGACGGCCAAACCGATGGCGATGGCGTGCAGCGTCGCGGCCACGATGGTGCAGGAGTGGAATACCTCGTGGAAGCCGAACCAACGCGGGGACAGCCGCGGCCGTTTGGTGCCATAGGCCACGGCACCTAGCGAGTAGATCAGGCCGCCTAGGAGCAGCAGGATCACCACGCCTGGGCCGCCGCTGGCCCAGAACTGGGCGAGCCAACCCAGGGCGGCCCACCCCATCGCCACGTACAGCAGCGTGTAGAGCCATCGCGGCGCGCCCAGCCAGGTGGTGCGGAACACGACGCCTAGCACCGCGATGCTCCAGATAAGGATGAGCAGGCTCCAGCGAGACCAGCCGTCGAGCAGCGTGAGGGTGAGCGGGGTGTAGGTGCCAGCGATGAAGACGAAGATGTTGGAGTGGTCGATGCGGCGGAAGACTGCGTTGGCGCGCTCCGACCAGTTGCCGCGGTGATAGGCCGCGCTGGTGCCGAAGAGTTGCACAGCCGACAATGTGTAGACGCCGCACCCGATCCTGCCCAGCAGCGTCGGGGCGAAGATGGTGAAGACCAGCCCCAGGATGAACATGGCCGGGGCCATACCCAGATGAAGCCACCCGCGCAGCTTCGGCTTGCGGGGGAGCCCGTCGTCCTGGAAGGGGGCCTCGGCTGCGCTCATCTAAACACCTACGGTTGAGTAACCTACGCTTTCGTAGGTTACAGGTTCGCCCTGGGCGATCCAACATCTTTGGTCGAGGCATGTGGACGCGTCCACTAGGCTTCGGGTCATGTCTTGGCTGTCTCGCCTCGTGGAGCAGCGGTGGCCGCCCGCCTGGATGTACTCCACATATGAGAAGAACGTGCTTGGCCGCATCGCGAAGGGCGATCTGCCTCGGCACGTCGCTGTGTTGGCGGACGGGAATCGCCGTTGGGCAAGGATGAACGCTCCGGGCCAGCCGCTGGTGGCGGGCTACCGTGCGGGGGCGGCCAAGCTGTTGGAGTTCGTCGAGTGGTGCGACGAGGCGGGCCTCCAGGTGGTGACGTTGTGGGTGCTCAGCACAGACAACCTTCACCGGGCCAAGGCCGACGAATTGACGCCGCTGTTGGGCGTCATCCAACAGCTCGTGGCCGACTTGGCGGCGTCGCGTCGCTGGCGGGTGCAGGCGGTGGGAGCCTTGGAACTTTTGCCGGACGATATCGCCCAGGCGTTGCGAGAGTCCGCGTCCTCGACCACCGATGTGGAGGGGATGCATGTCAACGTCGCGGTCTCCTATGGCGGGCGGCAAGAGCTGCGCGACGCGGTGCGCTCGCTTTTGGCGGCCCGGGCGGAGGAGGGGGCGAGCCTGGCCGAGGTGGCCGAGACGCTGGAGATAGACCAGATCTCGCAACATCTGTACACCAAGGGGCAACCGGATCCCGACCTCATCATCCGGACCTCCGGGGAGCAACGGCTCTCCGGGTTCCTGCTGTGGCAATCCGCGCACAGCGAGTTCTACTTCTGCGAGGCGCTCTGGCCGGACTTTCGCCGGGTCGACTTCGTCCGGGCCCTGCGCGCCTATTCGCAGCGAGAACGGCGTTTCGGCAAGTAACCACACGCCAAGGCCGCTTCGCACCGGGAGAAACTCCGCGAGCCCATATGATGGCCCGCATGGCCGGCCGCAACCCTCATGCTCGTTCTCGAGACATGGTCATCTCGATGGCTGTGCTCGTCGTCCCGTTGCTGCTCATCGTCGGATTCTTCACCCAGCCCGCGGATAGGGCGGAGAATATCCAGCCCGTGGACGTTCCGGGCAACCTGGCCCGGGCGAAGGACGAGTCGCCCTATCCGCTGCTCTATGCGGATTCGTTGCCCGAGGGATGGACGCCAGTACGCGTCGGCTGGGCCAAGCAGGGCGACACCTGGCTCGATCATGAACCGGCCACCTCCAACTGGTGGCTCGTGGGCTATCTCTCTCCGGCGGAGATCTACTTTGGCGTACAGCAACGCGACGGAGTGGTGCCCGGATTCGTGGAGCGAGTCACCCGGGAGGGTACGACGATGGGGGGAGCTGTCACCATCGGCGACCGCGACTGGACCCGCTACGAATCGGAGGATGGGCGCACACGAAGCCTCGTGTCGGATGCCGGCGGTGTGGTCTCGATCGTCACGGCGGATACCGATTTCGCGACGCTTGAGGAATTCACGGCGAGTTTGGCGGAGACGACGTAGCGCCGGTGACTGGCGGGGTAACGCGAAAACCCGGCTTCAGTGACAGCGACGGGCACAAAGCCTCTAAGGAAACGTTGTTCGCGTGGGTATTTCTAGCGGATCGTTTACCGCATAGCGTGAAACCACCCGATCCCCAACACTGGAGCCCCGGTATGGCAAAGCCCATCGAATTCTCATCAGCGCGGGCCGTTACGGCCGCGTGCCTGAGCCTCGCCACTGTCCTCGCCGGTTTCGTGGCCTCGCCAGCACGCGCCGCCAACACCAGCATCGTTGCCCTCGGCGACTCCTATAGCTCAGGAACTGGAGCCGGCGACTATCTACGCGACGGCACCGCTTGCCTCCGCTCACTTGAGTCCTATTCCGGTGTCATCGCTTCCCAGCATGGCCTCGACCTCACCCTCCAAGCATGCGCGGGCGCCGTGACCGAGGACGTGCTCCAGTACCAAATGGAGGCCCTCGATTCGGGAACCAGCCACGTGTCCATCTCGATCGGCGGTAACGACATCGGCTTCTCCAAGGTGATCACCGAATGCGCCAAACCCGGGTGGATGAGTAATTGCGACAGCGCCATCGACAATGCTCTCCTGGCTGCCGAGCAGCAGCTTCCCGGAAGCCTCGACCGGGTATACGCGGCGATCCGGCAGCGGGCACCCCGCGCGAGAGTGGCCGTCGCGGGTTACCCGCGTCTGTTCAACGGGTACGACTGTCACATCGCCACCTTCTTCACGCGAAACGAGATGTCGCGCCTCAACGCCGCAGCCGACCAGTTGAGCCAGGTCATCGCCTTGGCGGCGCGCAGGCATGGCTTCTTCTATGCCGATGTGCGCGACGCGTTCCACGGTCGTGCGGTCTGCGACTCGCCGGAGTGGATCCACAACGTGCGCGTCACCGACACCGCCGAGTCCTTCCACCCCAAGGCCGACGGGTACCGCTACGGCTACGCGCCAATCGTCGCCGATGGTTTGGGCGTGAGCGGCGACCGCTCGACCCAGGGCGCCGTCACCACAGGCGGTACCACATCCTCCGACACGAGACGTGGACGCGTCTATGTGCCCGATTTGACCGGCAGGGAGGCCAAGGACGCGGCGCGCCGAGCGGGTATCTCACCATCGGAGCTGGAGGCGTTGGTGCGTGCGCAGCGATCCGGTGCCAGCAACGCACGACTCGAGCGCATGAGCGTCGAAGCGGCGGGGTAGGGGTCAGGCGTAGAGCGTGGCCCCGGGGACAGACGTCGCTTTGGGAAGTCGCCGGACCCGTTCGGCTGACGGTCAACGCTTCCCTGGGATTGTCGCGGGGCCGCGTGGTGAGTTCTCGGCGTGGGTGCGTTCGTTGAGAGTGTCGCCCAGTAGGACGACGCTGATCGCGATGAGTGTCGGCAACCAGAGCGAGGCGAAGGCGCCCAGGATGAGCACCACGCCCCCGGCAGCGAGGGTGTAGCCCAGCCGTTGCCGGAAGGGGAGGCGCTGCCGCGAGCCTGGGGCGAGGAGGAAGCGCCACAGCGCGGCGTAGGCGGCCGCAAACAGCAGGCTCCCGACGACCCCGAGCCCCCCGCCGTTGGAGACGCGCCACAGCGACGTTACCCCCAGAATCAGGAGTGCCACGTGGCCGGTCAGCAGCACCACCCCATACCAGCGGATCTCGGCGGGGCCGCCCTTGTGCTCCTCAGACGTCATGATGGTTCACTTTCTGGTCTGCCTGGTCCAGCCGGTCGGTCAATTCGCGCAACTCGTTACGCAGTTCGCTGCGGACGAAGTCACGGGTGGCCAGCTCACCCAGGCTGATCCGGATGGATGCGATCTCGCGGGCAAGGAAATCCATGTCGGCGCGTGACTGTGCCGCGATGCGCCGATCCCGATCTAGGCTCAGCTTGTCCCGGGTCTCCTGCCGGTTTTGAGCCAGCAGGATGAGTGGAGCGGCGTAGGAGGCCTGCGTCGAGAAGGCCAGATTGAGGGCGATGAATGGGTAGGCGTCCCAGCGGAACCCGAAGATGCCCACCACGTTGAGCGTGATCCAGGCCGCGACGAAGACCGTCATGTAGGCGATGAACTTGCCCGTGCCCATGAACCGGGCGGCGGCCTCGGCGAACGCGCCGAACGCCTCGGAATCCAGCGATACCTTCGGCAGCCGGGTGCGTTTGCCGGGCTGCGAGAGAGGATTCTGCTCAGGCATGGCTCACCTCGCCCTCCTCGTCCATCTGCTCTCCGCGCCAGTCGTCGGGCAGCATGTGATCGAGCACGTCGTCGACGGTGACCGCGCCGACGAGCTGTCCCTCGTCGTTGACCACTGGCGCCACCACCAGGTTATAGGTGGCGAAGAAGCGGCTCACCTGGGCCAGCGGCGCGTCCGGCCGCAATGGTTCCAGGTTCTCGTCCAGCATCGTCGCCACGAGGAGGGTTGGAGCCTCGCGGAGCAGCCGCTGGAAGTGTACGGCGCCGATATAGCGTCCCGACGGGGTCTCCAACGGGGGACGGCAGACGAACACCATGGACGCCAGCGCGGGGGTGAGCCTCTCCTCACGCGCCTTGGCCAACGCGAGCGAGACGGTGGCATCGGTGTCGAGGATGATCGGCTCTGGCGTCATCATGCCGCCGGCCGTGAACTCCTCGTAGACGAGGAGGCGCCGCACGTCGGAGGCCTCCTCGGGTTCCATGCGCTGGAGGAGGTCTTCGGCTACGGCCTCTGGCAGGTCCTTGATGAGGTCGGCGGCGTCGTCGGGGTCCATCTCAGCCAGCACCTTGGCGGCGCGCTGCGTATCCAGCGCCGAGATCATGGCGATCTGCTCGTCCTCGGGTAGCTCTTCCAAGGCCTCGGCCAAGGTTTCATCGTCGAGCGCCTTAAGCACCGCCAGCAGAGACTCGGCATCCAGATCGTGCAACTCCTGGGCGATGTCGGCCGGTTTCATGTCCGTGAAGTCGGCGATGATGTTGGCGGGAGTCCGGCCGCTGACCAGCACCAGATCCGGGATCTCCTTCCAGGACACCACCTGGGGGGCGGCACGGCCGCCGAAGCCGAAGCGCCCCGAACTGGAACGCAGCGCCACGGAGGACAGTTCCCATTCCCGGTTGCGCACCTGCTGCATGGCCACATCCAGGATTCGCATGGGACGGTCGCGCAGGATGGTCCGGTCGAACAGGTCCGAGTCGACGAGCACCTCGGCCTCGCGCCGAACGAACCGACGTGCGTCCACCTGGCCGAGGATGGCGACATGGGTAGGGGTGATGTCGTGCACCCGGACCATGGGCACGAAGATCCTCGCCCGGGCGAACAACTCCGCCACGAGGCCCTTGACGCGGGGCGGCCCATCGCTGCGCAAGTAACACACCACGTCCTTGACCCGGCCGACCTGATCGCCAGCCGCGTCGATGATGGGAAGGCCAATGATGCGCGCGAGAAAGATCTGCGAGTCCTTGGCCACCATGGGCACAATCTATCCCGACGCTCGGGGCAAGCGCAGCAAGGATGCCGTAGCTGGCCCGCCGGGGTAGCCTGGAGACGTGCCTCGCGGACGAAGGAGGAGTCATGAATGGGGCTCAAGGACCATCCGCGCAAGTGATCCAACTCAACTATCCACAGCACATCGGGGAGTTCACCTCCTACGAGGAGGCGCAGTCGGCCGTGGACTTCCTGGCCGACGCCAAGTTTCCGGTGGAGAACCTGCTCATCGTCGGCACCAATCTCAAGCTGTTGGAGCGGGTCACCGGCCGGCGTACCTGGGGCACCGTCGTCGCCGAAGGCGTCATCTCTGGGATCACGACAGGCCTGCTGGTTGGGCTCATGCTCATGTTCTTCGCCAACGGCGACGGTTACACCATGCTCGGCGTCGGGCTACTGCTCGGGGTCTGTTTCGGGATCATCGCTCGTGCCCTGGGCTATGCGCTGTCGGGCGGCAAACGCGACTTCAACTCCGCGCGCGTCACGGTGGCCACCAGCTATGAGGTGTTGGCCGAGCACAAGGTGGCGCAGCGGGCCCGTGACCTGCTGGCCACTAGGCCCGGGGCCCGCGCGGCCCTCTTCGAATAGCCGCTTCGGGAGCCCGGTAAGTTGGGGACGAAGGAGATGCAGATGGAACTGAACTGGACGTGGTACAACCCGCAGACTCCCGCTAACCGGGTGCTCATCGTCGGCCCCAGCCTCGGCGGAAACGTGGCCCATCAGTGGACGAAGGTGGCTGCCGAACTGATCGACGACGCGCGCATCGCGTTCGTCGATCTCCCTGGCACGGGCTTGGCGCCGGTATGGCCAGAGGACGGTCCTGAGCCCACGCTGGACGCGATCGCGGCTGGTGTCGCGGGCGTCGCGGCCCAGATTCGCGACGAGGTGGGTCCCGACGCACCCATCTGGTTCGCCGGGCTGTCTATCTCTGGGGCCACCGCTTTGCACTTGGCCCGCGATTTCGCCGATCAATTCGCCGGGGTCTTCGTGGTGGCCTCGTCGGCGAAGGTGGGAGAGGGCGAGCGTTGGCTCGAGCGGGCAAAGGATGTGGAGGCCGCCGGCACCCAGCAACTCGTGGATGAGACCACCAAGCGCTGGTTCACCCCAGCCTTCCGCGCTGGGCACGCGGACGTGGTGGCCACCATCATGGAGGGGCTCTCCGCGGCGGACGACCATTCTTACGCGCAGTTGTGCCGGGCTCTGGCGGTACATGACATGCGAGAAGACCTCGACCTCATCCGCATTCCCGTGGTGATGATCGCGGGGGAGCGTGATTCCTCGACCCCTCTCGAGAACGTCGAATACGTGGCGGAGAACGTGCTGCGAGGAGCGCTGCACGTCATTGACGGGGCAGCGCACCAAGTGCCGGTGTCCCACCCGGCTCAGGTGGCCGGGGTGATCCGTCCTCTTCTTGCCCGCGGCCGGGTCTCCCGCGTGGTCAGCGAATCCACCGACTGATCGGGTCGCCGCTCGCGCGCTGGCGTGAACCCCCGAAGGAATCGGAACTCGTGCCGCTGCCAGGGCCCCAATGACCCGACCAGCGGGGACGCGTTTGGCCGCATCGAAAACGGGGTGGGCGATGTCTCGCCCACCCCGCCTGTTGCCCGACGGCTCAGTGCTCGTCGTAGTGATCCTCGTGGGCGGCATGCTTGTGGCCGTCGTGAAGGTAGTCGACGTGGTCGCCGTGCTGAACGGCCTCGTGGCCGCAGCCCTCGCCGTGGGCGTGGTCGGCCACGGAGTGCTCGGCAACCGACTCGTGCTCGTCGTAGTGGTCGCCATGGAGGGCGTGGCGGTGGGTGCCGTGCACGTAGTCGACGTGGTCGCCGTGCTGAACGGCCTCGTGGCCGCAGCCCTCTCCGTGGGTGTGCTCTTGGATGCTGTGCTCGGCATGAACGTCGGTCATCTCGCTGTCCTTTCGGTTGACGTCTCGGCCGCGGGCGCGGGCTCGAGTGAATGGGCTAAAGCGTCGGCGATCACGTGAGTGACGTGGCTGTCGGCGATCGAGTAGACCGTCTCCTTGCCGCGCCGCTCGGCGATCACTAGGCCGCTCTGCCGCAGCGTGCGGAGATGTTGCGAGACCAATGGCTGCGACATGCCTGCCGCCTCCGCCAGCGCCCCGACTGTGCGGGGCTTCCGATCGATGAGTCTCAACAGTCCCAGCCTTGACGCGTTGCCAAGGACCTTGAACAGTTGAGCCGCCTCGTTCAGACCCGGCTCCAACTCCACAACTCCATCCAATCACACGTATAAAGACATTGCAATATTTCTATTATCGATAATCGTTATCGCCGCGGCCTCGCGTCACGACCGAAGCTGAGCCAGCCAGGCCTCGACATCGTCGGCGTGCCGGGGGAGCGCTGCCGACAGATTGACCGGAGCATCATCGGTGATGAGGATGTCGTCCTCAATGCGCACTCCGATGCCGCGGAATTCCTCCGGCACAAGCAGATCCGTCGACTTGAAATAGATCCCCGGCTCCACCGTGATCACCATCCCGGCCTTGAGGGTGCCGAGCCGGTATTCCTCGGTGCGGGCGTGCGCGCAGTCGTGCACGTCGAGCCCCAAGTGATGCGAGGTGCCGTGAACCATCCAGCGGCGGTGGAACCCTCCCTCGGGGGCCAGGGTCTCCTCGACGCTGCATGGCAGGACTCCCAGGTCGGCCAGGAACTGGGCGACCACCGTGATGGCCGCCCGGTGTACCTCGGCGAACGGGGCCCCGGCCCGGCAGGCCGCGATGCCCGCGCTCTGGGCGGCGAACACCGCATCGTAGACGCGACGCTGGGCATCCGTGAATCGACCGCTCACCGGCAGGGTCCGGGTGACGTCGGCGGTGTACAGGGTGTCCACCTCGACGCCGGCGTCGAGCAGGATGAGGTCTCCATCCCGCAAGTCCCCGTCGTTGCGGATCCAGTGCAGCGTGTTGGCGTGGTCGCCTCCCGCGGCGATGGTGTCGTAGCCCACCGCGTTTCCCAGGTGGCGCGCGTGGAGACCGAAGATGCCCTCGACCCAGCGTTCGCCGCGTCCGTTGGCCACGGCGCGGGGCAACTCCCGCCCCACCGCCTCGAAACCCACTGCCGTCGCGGCGCAGGCGCGGCGCAGTTGGGAGATCTCGAAGTCGTCCTTGACGAAGCGTGCCTCCGCCGCCACGCGAGCCAACTCCGCGTCGCGCTCGTCGGCGCCTTGGCGGGCCTTGTCCACTAGCACGGTCAGGTCCGGGTCGGCCTCGCGGATGACGAGCAGGTCGCCGGCCTGGCCAATGGCTGACTCCAGTTCCGACAAGGCGCGGCATTCCACCCCTGTAGCGGCCGTCATCTCCTCCAAGGAATCGCGGCGGCCCACCCACATCTCGCCGTAGCGGGCATTGGAGTAGAACTCGCGGTCCGTGCGCGGGGCTCGCGGGTGGAAGTACAAGACGGCCTCGTCGTCGCGTAGTACCAACGCCGCGTCCGGCTCGCGGTCCTCGCCCAGTCCGGTGTAATAGGCGAAGGCCGTGTGCGGGCGGAAACGATAATCGGTGTCGTTGGCGCGCTGCTTGAGCCCACCGGCGGGCAGCACCAGTGTCGTCCCGGGGAACGCGGCGGTGAGGGCCGTGCGTCGGCCCGGGGTGAACGACGCAGCAGGCAACTCGGGCGGTAGGGGGCGAGCGTCTGGCGCCCAGCCGGTGACGATGAACTTCTTGAAGGCCTCCGAGAACGGGTCGCGGCGGGATTCGTTGCTGTCCTTGGTGTCCTTCATGCGGCCAACTGTACGCGGCTCGCCTAAGAGGTTGCCGGCTCGTTGGCCGGTCAACCTTGCTCTGGGCGCGACGCTCTGAGCCAGGCGGTTGTGGAGGGTGTGACGCTAAATCTTGCGAATTCGAATGGATTCGACGGTGTGATCTGGACCCTTGACCAGGATCGCGGTGGCGCGGTCGCGCGTGGGAGCGATGTTGGTGCGCAGGTTGGGGCCGTTAATCGTGTTCCACACCCGCTCACCGAAGGCGAGCGCTTCCGCGTCGGAGAGCCTGGTGTATCGCTTGAAGTAGCTGCGCTCGTCGAGGAAGGCGGTTCGACGCAGGTGCATGAACCGTTCCAGGAACCACTGCTTGATGTGGGCCTCGTCGGCATGGACGAACACGGAGAAGTCGAAGAAGTCGCTGACCGCCAGCCCGGGATGGCCGTCGGGTTCGATCCGGGCGGGCTGCAACACATTGAGGCCCTCAAGGATCAAGATGTCGGGACGTTCCACAGCGATGTGCTCGTCGTCGACGATGTCATAGACCATGTGGCTGTACACGGGGGCAAGTACTCGGGGGGCGCCGGACTTGACCTCCATGACGAAGTCGAGCAGCGCCCGCCGGTTGTAGGACTCGGGAAATCCCTTGCGTTCGAGGAGCCCGCGGCGCTGCAGCTCGGCATTGGGGTAGAGGAAGCCATCGGTGGTGACGAGGTCCACGCGTGGCTGCCCGGGGGCTCGCCGCAGCAACTCTTGGAGCAGGCGTGAGACGGTCGATTTGCCCACGGCCACGGAGCCTGCCACCGCGATGACGAAGGGGGTACGGCCCTCCGTGATCCCCAGGAAGTCGTTCGACTGGGCGTAGAGCCTGCCCGTGTTGGCCATGTGAAGGTGCAGAAGCTGCGTCAAGGGCCGGTAAACCTCGGCGACATCGGTGCCAGAGGTGGGGTCCCCGAGGCCGCGTAGCCGCGTGAGGGTCGCCTCGTCGAGGTCGATCTCGGTGGCTTCGGCCAGCTCGGCCCAGGCGTGGCGTCGCAGCGTGACGAATGGTCCGGTCACAATGCTCCTGACATATCGGGTGGCCGCCTAGCGATCCGGAGTGCGGCCGTCAAATTGAGGACGTCGAGCCTTCCCCTTGTCAAGAAACGCTCACAATATCCTGTACAGTCTACGGCTGTGTGTGGAATCGTAGGATACCTAGGACATCGCGACGGCCTTGAGGTCGTCCTTACTGGCCTGAAACGGCTTGAATACCGCGGCTATGACTCGTCTGGCGTCGCGCTCCCCTGTGAAGGCTCCATCGCGTGGCGGAAGCGGGAGGGCAAGATCGTCAATCTGGAGACGGCCATCGCCGATGATCCGCTGCCGGCCGCGACGGCGGCCATCGGCCATACCCGGTGGGCCACCCATGGGGCGCCCACAGACGCCAACTCCCACCCGCACGTAGCGGGCCGGGTGGCCATTGTGCATAACGGGATCATCGAGAATCACGACGCCCTGCGAGAGGAACTGCCGGGGGTCGAATTCGCCTCCGAGACGGACTCCGAGGTGGCGGCCCATCTCCTGCGCAAAGAACTCGACGCGGGGGCGGGGCTGGTCGAGGCCATGCGAGCCGTCGTCGCCAAGCTGGAGGGTGCCTTCACGCTCGTGGCGATCGACGCCGACGACCCCGACCGGATCGTGGCGGCCCGTCGCAACTCTCCGCTCGTGGTCGGCGTCGGCGAGGGCGAGTACTTCCTCGCTTCCGACGTGGCCGCGTTCATCGCCTACACCCGCGACGCCATCGAGCTTGGCCAGGACCAGATCGTGGAGTTGACGCGCGACGGCGTCTCGGTCACCCGCTTCGACGGTGGCCCCGCCGAGACCAAGAGCTTCTACGTCGACTGGGACCTCGAGGCGGCGCAGAAGCAGGGATTCGACTGGTTCATGCGCAAGGAGATCTTCGAG
>JBHADA010000053.1:0-4115 GCA_041854805.1 Arachnia sp. | reverse complement strand
GACGCAGGTGGCCACCCGGGGTGAGGTCAAGGCCGGCACCTTCTTCGTCGACGACCCCGACCCCATCACCTTGAAGAATCCGAAGAACAATCACGCCGGGTACAACGAAAAGCCGCGTCGCGGCGCCTCCTATGTCATCGGGGTGGACCCGTCGAAGCATCACGTCGAGGTGGTCCAGCATTCCCGTGCGGCGACCTTGAGTGCCGACGGCATCACCTTCAGCGGTTTCGCCGTGGAGAAGTACTCTCCCGTCCAGCGCTGGGACTACAAGGATCCCGAGATCGGCACGGCCACGGGCGGCGCCATGTTCGTCGCCTCCGGCAAGAGCTTCGAGGTGTCCAACAACTCCTTCGCCCATTCGGCCGCCGGCACGGCCTTCGCCGTGACCGACGCGAGCGGCTCGACGGTCTCGAACAACCGTTTCGTCGACAACGGTGGCGTCGGCTCGGGCATCAATCAGTCCAGCGACATCACCTTCGAGCACAACTACTGGTCGAACAACAACACCGCGGGCTTCATCTCGGCCAATTGCGGCGCCTACTGCACCCTCTCGGACATGAAGGTGACCCACGCCGAGCGCATCCGCTACCAGTACAACACCGTCGATTACTCCGCCGCGGGCGTGGATCATTCGGACCTGAAGTCGTTCCAGGCCAAGCAGCAGGCGGCCATTTGGTTCGACGAGGGCGTGCTCGACTCGCAGATCATTGGATCCCGCTTCGTCAACGTGCCCACCGCCATCTTCGACGAGGTCTCGCGGGGCAACACCATCGCCTCCAACGTGATCGAGGGCGCCGGCATCGGCATCCAGATCTCTGGCTCCGAGAATTCCCAGGTGTGGAATAACACCATCAGCCACGCCTTGACCAGCATCGTGGTGCAGGAGGACAGCCGTTCCGACGGCTGCAATGCCCGCAACGCCGACGGTAGCTGCGCGCAGGTGGAGAAGTGGTCGGCCGATCACGGGCTGACGTGGGACACCACCAACGTCAAGCTCTACAACAACATCTTGTCCTCGGAGCAGCAGGTCACCGAGGGCGACGTGTGGCGCTATTCCGCTATGCTGCAGGTCACTGGGAACAAGGACCAGGTGGGCGGCGAGGTGTACGGCAACCAAATGGTGTCCGGCATCGATCACAACGTCTACTACCGCCAGCCGGTCAACATCCCCTCGACCACCGTCTTGTGGCAATACGGACCCGACCGCCTCAAGGAGAGCGTCAACGCTGCCAAGTTGAGCGAGTTCTCTTCCAACCCGAGCGTGCGTACCGAGGGCAAGGAGGCTAGCGGCGTCGACCTCACCGGCTCGCGCGAAGCCAACCCGGTGATCCGAGAGGCACAGAACCCGACGGCGTGGAAGAGCTCGGATCTCAAGATCGTCCCGGGGGGCCCGGCCGACGGCACCGGCAGGCCATTGCCGCAGGACGTGGCCGGCTTCCTGGGCTTGAAGGCGGGCGAGAAGGTCAACCGCGGCGCGCTGGTCAACGTCGCTTGGGGCGACACGGCGCGCTGAGGGGGACAAAACCGCCACTCCCCGTGCCCCGGCCGGGTGTTACCTTCAAGCCATGCCCCTCACCCGCAGATCCGCGATCTTCGGCGGCCTGGCTGCCGCGTCGCTGGCGGTGCTCGGCGGCTGCCAGGCCGCTGAGCCACCCAGCCACATTCAATGGGTGGACGGCCTGCCCGATCCCCCAGAGTCGGATCCGCGATGTGAATACGACTACCAGCCCTTGCCGCCCTTCCCTCAGGCCTCGCCCGACGGCACCAGAGTTGCCGTGCTGCGCCCATATCCCACGTCCTTCAAGGACCAGGTGGTGTGGGATGTGGCCTCGGGCCGGGTACTGAGCCGCACCGACCAGATCGCCGATGGAGCCGGGTTCTGGCCAGACGGTACCCTGACGTTCGCCGACGTCCAGTACGTCGTCAACTTCAACCCCGACACCGGCGCCTACCGCCACTTCGACACGGGCCACAGGCCGCTCCAGGATGACTGCAGCATCATGAAGGGCGTCACCGAGATGGCCATATCCGCCGACCACAAGACCCTCGTCACGCTCGGCCAAGACCTGCACCTGTCCGTATTCGACCTCAAGGCCGGCGAGCGGCTCAGCCGGACTCGGGTGTTGGAACGCCCCTCCTCCAGCGTCGCGCTCGTGGGCGACAGGCTCCTCGTCGGGGAATCCGATCAGCCGGTGCGCATCCTCGACCTTCGGGGAGAGCAGGTCGCCACCGGCGACTTCCGCGCCTACACCCTCCTGGTTCACGGCGACAGGGTCCTCGCCCATCATTCCGGCTGGCAGCTCATCGACTCGAAGACGTGGAAGGTCGAGGCCCACCTAGACACCATCCCCACGGGCGTCAACGTGGCCTTCTCGCCCGACGGGGAGCGAATCGTCGCCACCACCGATGAGGACGACAAGTCACTCGTCACCATCCACGACCTCGGCACATCCAAAGAGCTCAAGCACCAGGTGCCCGGGTGGGGCGCTGCCATCGGCTCGACTGGCGAGCTACTGATCACCAGCCGCGAGACGGTCGTCGCCTACGACGCCACCACGGGCAAACCAGTTCGCACCTTCGAGAAGCCGTAGCCGCTCACGAGCCGGCCCACGCGGAGGAAATCCGTTGGGTGAAACTACGACGTAACCCTGGCAGAACTACGAGAAAAGGTTGGCAGAACTACGAGATCTCGATGGTGAAACTACGAGATCAGGTACTGAGGCCATGATCCTGCGCCAGCTTCTCTAGCATTCGCGCCGGGGTCCGGAAGGCGCGTCCAGGCCCGCCGGCCACGGCAGCCGGCGACGGCGCGTTCGTGCTGGCCGACTCGTCGAAGCATCACGTGGTCTGCACCCACGAGGTCCCTCACGACGCTACTCGACCAGCGTCTTTCGGTTCAGTAGCTCCGCATGACAATGCCGAGACGTCGGCTGTACCACTCACCTTGGTCATCCCACCGAAAGCCACAACGCGTGGCTGGCCGCGTGTGACCCCTTCCTCTTTTACACTGGCGACAGTCGCTGCGTGGATGGCGCTGCGGCTGGCGTCAACCGGACAGTATAGATTGCGAGGTTAAGGCTATGGGCTGGAATATCGACGAGAAGAGCGCTCACGACGCGACCCGCTACCAGATCGAAGGGCCGCCACGCGATCACAGTCAGGCCGACGAATAACACCAACCACCTACTAGGAGAACAAGATGCGCCCGACTGTCGCCGCCAGCGAAGGAACCCTGGACGACTTCCTCCAAGCCATCCAAGAGTTCCCCGACATCGACTGGAGAGAAGACCTATTCGAGGCTCTCGACAACGAAAACATCGAATCCCGCATCCAGATCGCCACCTGGATGCTCGACCACGGCGTCGACCCGGCATGGATCTGCCCCGACGAGAAGATCAACGCCCTCCACGTCCTCTTCAGCCGACGCACCAACGACATCCCCGCTGAAGCACCCCTCCTCCAACGCATCATCGACGGCGGAGCCGACATCAACCTCGATAATCGCCGCTGGGGACCACCCCTCAACGTCCTCCTCGAAAACTCCGAACTCGAAGACAACCACCTAGCCCCCTACTACGACGTCATCTTCTCCACCCCCGGCATCAACTGGGACATCCAAGTAGGCCCCAAAGCCACCCTCAAATCCTGGATCACCAACCACCTCCACACCATCTACCCCGACTTCGCCAACCGCATGAACCACTACCTCACCCACGGCCCCACACCACGACCCACCTACACCTAACAAAAGCCAGCCACGCCCGAAGGAGAACTCGTGCCAGGAGGAACAGCCAAACACGGCACCTTCGACGAATTCCTCACAGCCGTCAAAGAACACCCCGACATCGACTGGAAAGAAGAATTCTCCACCGCCCTCACCAACGAAAACGTCGAATCCCGCATCCAGATCGCCACCTGGATGCTCGACCACGGCGCCAACCCCGCAGAAATCAATCCCGACGAAAAGATCAACGCCCTCCACGTCCTCTTCAGCCAACGCACCAACGACATCCCCGCTGAAGCACCCCTCCTCCAACGCATCATCGACGGCGGAGCCGACATCAACCTCGATAATCGCCGCTGGGGACCACCCCTCAACGTCCTCCTCGAAAACT
>JBHADA010000052.1:0-29833 GCA_041854805.1 Arachnia sp. | reverse complement strand
GAGCCTGAGATGGCAGTCTTTGGAGATTTGGTTGGGTTCGCCGAGGAATCGGGCGCCCAGGTCTTGGGAACCCAGGCAGGCGTGCGGCTCACCTGGGACATGGGCCGTACCTTCCTGCACATCTGGGGAGAGGGCGAGCGGTATTGCTTTGGGACGAGTGAGCGCGCTGAGCCCAGGATCGCGACGATGGTCAGCCCGTACGAGGAGATCATGATGAAATGGGCGATCCTTCAGGTCGGTGATCGGGCGAGAGCGTCGCGTCAGTTGCCACCGATCGTGATCCCTGATGCGCCCGAGGAAGTCGAGGATGTCTGGTCGTTCGAGCAGATGAGCTTGCTGACCGGGCGCCTCGCGATGGGGGGTGAGTTCGTGCCGATGGAACTACGAACCGTCTTCCCGGCCCACCGCGAACTCAACGTCTTTTCGCACGTTATCAGGGTAAGTGATGACGAGTTGCTCGCCTCGTACCGGGACCCTGAGGGCCGTCCCGCGTTGAGCGAATACGTTCGCGCAACTCATAACCGCTAGAGTTCGCCGCCCGTTAATGTGACTGGGAAGGTGATGTCGAGTATCGACGACGATGGATCGGGCGGGATCGTGAAATCCTTCGAATCGAACTCGCTGCATTCAGCGCTTGGCTCTCCTGTTCCCTGTCTCTGAAGACTCTTGAGCAAGGATATTGAAAGGGGATGACCATGTCGTTGGGCTTTCTTGATGAGGTTATTGCTTTTCTTGAGCGGGAGGCGAGTGCGAAGACGTTTCCGACGGATCATGGCGTGAGGATCACGTGGGATGGGACGTTCTACGATCATTTATGGCGGGAAGAGGGATGGTTGAGGTATGGGACGAGTGAGCGGGCGATGTCTCGGGTGGAAGAACTGGGGAGTGCCGATGAAGCCATCGTTGCCAACTGGTTCATGTATCAGGTGATGAATATCGTGCGGCGGAGGCGCTCTTTCCCTATTGTGATGATCCGTCCCGGTACGTTAGATTTCCGTCCAGGATGGTCGGTCGAGGAGTTGGGGACCATGACCGGGCGTTTGGTGCGGCCGGACGGGGTACCGCTGGAGATGGTCATGAGGACCGTGGCGCCGGTGCATCTTGGTTTGTTGGCGCTGTCGTGGTTCGTGGATGCCGATCCGCGTGAGCTGTGGGATTCGTTATTGGAGCCTGACGGTAAGCCGTTGCTGACTCAGCTCGTCGAGCGGCCCTAATTGGAGGTTGTGAGGCCCAGCTAAGCAACGTGAGCGTTTATTAGGCAAACGTGATCCGGCGTCTCAGCGCCTCCCTCGGAAGGATGAGGCAAGGATCGGTCCCGGGGCGGAAGCAGACGGGGGCCGTGTGGTGCGACACTCGACTCATGACAGCCTATCCAGAAGATCACCTCCGCGTGACCGCAGGGCAACGCGATCAAGCCGCCTCGGTGCTTCGAGAGGCGACCGCGGATCAGCGCCTCACATTCGAAGAGTTCGAAGCCCGTCTGCCTCGCGCGCTGACCGCCGTGACCCGGCGCGACCTCTATGACCTACTCGAAGACCTGGTCCCTTCCGAGGAACTCCCGAGCGTCATCGTCGACGCGGTGAACCTTGGAACCGCCCCAGGCATGAGTTGGGACAATCCTTATGTGATCACCGCACACGGTTGGGACGTGCGCGCCGGACGCTGGGAGATGCCTCCATTCATGGAGGTCAACACCGGATTCATGTCGGTCATCACGCTCTACTGCATGGAAGCGGTAGCGTTTGCCCCGGTGATCGACCTGTCCCTCGTCGGCGGGGGCCGGGTGACGCTCGTCGTGCCGCAGGGCTGGGGAGTCGACACTCAACAGATCCGAACCAACGGCACCAACGGTTATATCTGGTCCCATGTCAACAGTCGACCCACCGGCGGCAACCCACGCATCGTGATGCGCGGTCAGACAAGCAACTGGATCCGGGTTCGCCACCCCAAGCCGCGAGACCTACGCCGTGCGGCCCGCGAAGCCCGCAAGACCCTGCGGGCTTCGTCTCCGCTGGCCGCTATCGCCGCCAGCTAGTCGGCCAGCGGCCTTTCCTTCCAAGAAGAGCGCCTGCTAGGGGCCCAATGACTCGACCAGCAGGCCTTCCCCCGTTCTTCGGGTCACGGCGGGATCAGCGCAACTGGATCTCCGAGATCTCTGTCTGGTACCGGTTGTCGGCCACCTTCGGCGTGTTCGTCACGTAGACCAAGACCCACCGGGTCTCCACCGGCTGCTCTGGGGACAGGGTCACAGTGCCCTCTGCCGAATCGTTCGACGCCACCACTAGCCAGTCGGCCTCGGTGCGGGTGGATCCTTCGTCGCCCTTCGGCACCCGCAACTCCACCACCGACGGGCCAGTCAGCGTGACCTCGGCCGCGGTGATGGTGCGCTTCTCGCCCAAGTCCAGCATGAGGCCGACGCCCGGCTTCAGGCCGCCCATGTCGCCGCGGTTGTGGTACCGCGTGGTCTTCCACGCCGTGCCCGAGTTGCCGTCCACGGCCAGCCCGGCGTCGTCGTTGTTCTCCTCGCCGTCGCCGCCATCGGTGCTCGGGTCGAAGGCCGTCGCCGAAGCCACCTTGATGGCCCCCTGCGGTGCCGCCGAGGTGCCGTCCGCGGTGGCTGTGGAGGTGCTGCCCGCGCTGCTTTCCCCGGGTTTGGGAGACGTGGCGTTATTGATGGCCACATATGCCAGCGATACCACCAACGCCAGCAGCGACAACGTCACGATCGCCCACAGCACCCGCCGCGGCTTGGGCTTCTCCGGCGGCGGGAACTCCTCGTCGTGGGAGGGCGGCAGCGCGCCCGCGACCTGCGTGGTGGTCGGCTCGTCATCCTCAAGGACGATGGGTTCCGACACCTCGGAGACCACGGGCATGTCCTCGCTGCTGCGCCACGCCCGCACCCGCTGCTCCAAGTCCGCCGATGCGTCCGCTGTGCCCAGCACCTGAGTCAGTTCGCCGGCCAACTGCGACGCCGTAGTGATGCGACGCTCACCGAGGCCACCTGGCGTCGACAGGCAGGCGTTGGCGATGCGGTCCAGCGCGGGCGAGATGCTGGCGCCGAGCTGGCGTGCCGGCACAGTCATCCCGTCGATGACCGGTGCCGCGGGCAGACCCCACGCGGGGCCGCCAGGCCAATGCCGCACGAGTGTGGCGTAGAGGACCTTGCCCATGCCCTCCACATCGGCCTCCTCCCGGGCGGCCCACCCACTGAGCTCCTCGCCGCCAACCAGTGCGGTCTCCACGCCGAACCCGACGATCCGCACGGCGCCAGCATTGGTGATGATCACATTCTCGGGATTGATCTGCTCGTGGAACAGGCCCTGCGCATGCACTCCGGTGAGCGCGTCGGCCAGCTCCCGGGTGATATGGGCGGCCTCGATGCTGCTCAGTGGCCCCTTCGTCAGCAACTGGGTCAGCGACCTTCCGGCCGCGTACTCCGCCACGACGTAGGCACCGATACCGTCGACGGGCTCGGTGAACTCGTCGGCGTCGAGCACCCGCAGGAAGCGCGAGTCGGTGGCTGCGGCGCCCTTGCGTGCCGCCACCATGAGTTCGGACGTGCGCGGGTCGCCGGGGGCGATGACGTGGACCACCACGTCGCGCGAAAGCACCTGGTCGTGCGCCCGCCACGTCTCTCGCCCGTGCCGCACCGCGAGCGACTCGATCAGCTCGTAGCGGGTGTTGAGTAGGGTGCCCGTGCTGGCCACGCGGCCCTCGTCGTCTTCGGCGAACAGCGCGGCCATGTCCAGCGGGCCGGTGCGTTCGAGTTCGTCCTCGTCGTCGCCCGGGATGGGGGCAACGTCTGGTTCTTCCACGGCATCCTCCTTAACGGTAGGTGGCTCGTCGAAGGTGCGCTCCGGCACCGGGGCCCGGTTGCGCACGACGGTGGCGGGTCCGTCGTCGAAGACCACCGGGTTGATCTGCGTTGGGACAAGATCGTCGACCAGCATCGCTCCTTGCCCCTCCGCCGCCTGCAATGAGGCGACGGTGCGTTGAGAGTCGCTTTCCTCGTCGGAGGGCTTGCCGGCGCGACGGCGCCCGAGCCGGTTGGCGATCAGCGTCGACAGGCTCGCGAGTTCTCGTACCTTCATCAGCTTGCCCAGCCCGAGGAAGGAGCCCAGGATGAGGAGTCCGCCCGCCACGCATGAGACGAGCGCGGCCAGCTTCCCGCCGCCCATCGCGGACAGCACCCAGTTGCCCGCGAAATAGGCGGCGATACCACCCAAGCCGGAACTCAACACCAGCCGCACGATATGCATGATGAGCGTGCGCACCCCCAGCGCGGGCAGCCGCCGGTGCAGCGCGACCCAGGTGATGCAGGCCCCGACGAAGAACGCCAAGGTATAGGCCAAGGCCAGCGAGGCTGCGATCCAAGCCGACGCCTGAGCCGGCCACAGCGTGTTGAGGGAGGTCATGAAAGCCAGCGCCAAAGCGATGTTGACTGCGGAGATCACGCTCTGCAGCAGGAACGGGGTGCGGGTGTCCTCCAACGCGTAGAAGGTGCGCAGCCCCATGAACTGAATGGTGAACGGGATCAGTCCCACCGCGAAGGCCAGCAGCGTCCAAGAGATCCAGACCGCGTCCTTGGCGCCCGACCCGTGGCTGAACAGCAAGGCGACCATGGGTTCCGACAGCGCCATGAACGCCACCGCCGACGGCACGATCGCCACCAAACCCAACCGTGTGGTCTTAATGAACTCGGCCACCACGGAATCCATGTCGCCCGAGGCGGCCAGCCTCGACGTGTTGGTCAGCATCGCCGTGGCCAAGGACACGGTGATGAGCGAGTGCGGCAGGATCCACACCGTGTAGGCATTGGAGTAGACGTTCAGGCCGGCGCCGTGCCCGGCGGCGGTGGCCGTCGTCGCCAAACGGTTGACGATGATCACGCCCAACTGGTTGACGGCCACGTAGGCCAGCGTCCACTTGGCCAGGGAGAACGTCCGGCCAAGCCCAACGCCCTTCAGATCGAAGCGGGGCCGTAGCTTGAAGCCGACCTTGCGCACGTACGGCATCAGCACCAGCATCTGCACGACGATGCCCAGCGTGGATCCGACGCCCAGAAGCGTGATCTGCTGCGGGGTGAACGCCAAGGAGTGGTCCTGCTGATTGCCCCACACGACGAGGTACAGCGCCAGCACCGCGATGGAGACCACATTGTTGGTGATGGGTGCCCACATCATGGGCGCGAATTCCTCGCGGGCGTTGAGGATCTGCCCCAGGAGGAAGAACGCTCCCAGGAAGAAGATCTGCGGCAGGGTCAAGTACACCAAAGCCAGGATCGACTGGTATTGCGACGCCAGTTCCGCGGAGCGCCACTCGGACGAGGTGTAGATGCTGGTCACCAGCGGCGCCCCCACCGTCGCGACCACCGTGACGGCGGTGACCACCAGCATGAAAGCTGTCATCATCCGATTGGTATAGGCCTGCCCGCCGTCCTCATCGTTCTTGATGGCTCGCACGATCTGCGGCACCAGCACGCTGTTGAGCGCCCCGCCAGCGAATAAGAAGTAGATGGAGTTGGGCACCATCTGGGAGATGGAGAACATATCGGCCTGGCGGGTGCCGTAGCCGAGGATGAAGCCGATGAGCACCACCCGCACCATGCCCAGGATGCGCGAGATGAGGGTGCCGCTGGCCATGACTGCGCTCGCGGAGACGAGTTTCCTGGTGCTGCTGACTTGGTTCACTGTGCTGCTTCTTTCGCCCGCTCCCGGCGCACAGCGCGAATGCGCCACGCGGTGCCCCCCACCACGACCAGCCCGGAGACCACGATGATGATCCACCCTACGCGGCCGAAGTCTGTCGCCGTGATCTCAATCGCCACGGAGTTGCCGATTGACCTGCCAGAAAGCGAATAGAGCTGCGCGTGCACCATCGTCACCCCGTTGGCGGACGCCTCGGGAGAGACGTTGAGGGTCAGCGACTGCCCAGGAGCGATGGTGGCCTCGTCCCGGGGAGGCACCCAGATGCGGTGGGGCGCGTCAGAGGTGAACACGAGCCGCACAGTGGCCGGCACTTTGGTGCCGTTGGTGACCGTCGCGGGGAAGGTATTGCTGCGTGATCCCATGACGAACGAGCTTGAGGCCACGAGAGTGATGTCGTTCAGGTCGATGGAGACGGGGGATGCGGCGGAAACATAGACCAAAGCGGCGTCCTGATTGGGGAAGCTAGCGGAGAAGGCGCTGGATCCCATGACCGACAGGTCCACCGGTTTCTGAGTGAGGTCCGCCTGCAAGGTGGCGTTGTGTCGTGCCTGGTCAAGCGCGTCGGCCACCTTCGGCCAGGCCTCTCGCTTTGTCGGGGACAGCCACGCCACGTCCTCGTTTCCGGTCACCCGCGGCTGCGTATGGGTGCGCCGCGCGCCTCCGGCCAGGTCCGCCGTGGCCTCCTGGACGGTGTCGATGACATAGAGGATGGGTTGCTCGGCCACCACTTCCTCCGCCATCTGCCGCGACAACCGAAGCCCCACGGGAACATCCATCAGGTTCGTCACTGGGGCGCCCAGCGTGCGGGGCTTCCCCTCGACGGCACCAGATGCGCCGACGGCGATGACGGTGTCAAAGCGGCCCAGCGCTTCGCGCAGAGCATCGTCAGGCTCCTGATGCACCAGCGCGACCTGAGGCAGGCTGGTGAGCGTCGTGGTCGCGGTCTCGCTCCAAGCCAGCACGGACTCCAACTCGCCCGAGGCCTGTGCTCGTTGCAGGTCTGGGTTGCCGTAGGGCAAACGCCACAGGGCTCCTTTGGCGGCCAGCGCGTCAACTCGCGACACCCAACTCAACGCCACGCCGCTGCCCTCCTGCTCCTCGTCGCCCACGACGTGGGGCTGGCTCAATGCCACGGCGGCGTCGTAGAGGGCCGGATCGATCGCGGCCACCACGCCGCTGCGTTCCGCGCTGGTGAGGAGAGAACCGAGCCTGCCGGACAGTTCGGTGAGGAGGGAGTCGTCGGAGAACGAGCCGTCGGGCAATCGTTCGGGAGGCGCGGTCAACATGACCAGCGACGAGGAGGACGTCGCCGACGTGGTGGCGGCGATGACGGTGGCGTGACGGCCCAACGTCTGGCGGGTGCCCTGGGCCCGGATGCCGCGCACGTCGACGCCGAGCAGATAGGCAGCGTCGTTGGTGGTGAAACCGAGCTCTGCGACGGTGGCCCGGACGGAGAAGGAGACCTGCTGCCCAGGCTGGAACTGGCCCTGGACGGGGAGGGCGACGTTACCGTTGGTCTCGCTGGTGAGGCGGGCCCCGCTCGGTTCGGCCAGGGCGGCCGCGAGTTCGCTGGTGCTGGTGAGGGGCGTGGTCCGGCGGAACAAGGAGATGTTGAGCCAGGTGATGGGTTGGGTAGTGGTGTTGGTAAGGGTGCCCTTGAGTTCCACCGACTCCTGGGGCTTGCTGAGGTCGAGCGTGGTGGCCGAGACTGAGTCGATGGTGATCTTCACCGGCTCCTCGTCGGCAGTGGCTGTCACGGGTAGGGAAACAGGCAGCATGAGGAGTACCACCATCACCGCGGCACGCAGTCGTCCCAGAATCACTATCTCATCGTAATGGTGGGGCCGTGCTTGTCCGTACCACGACCGGGGGCATCACTACACTGGATGAGGAAGCAGCGACCGGCGCTCTTCCCGGCGAGGGCTCAACGGTGGGGACGAGACCTTTCGGGACGCCTGAGAGGAGATGGATGGCGGACAGTGGCGTCGCCTTGCCGGGCTACGAGATTGGCGAGGTCATCGGGCAGGGCGGTTTCGCCACGGTTTACCGCGCCCGGCAGATCTCGCTCAACCGTGACGTCGCCGTGAAGGTGGACTCCCGGGTGCTCACCGACTCCCGCAACCAGCGTCGCTTTCTTCGCGAAGCTACGGCCTCGGCGTTGATCAGTTCGCACCCCCACGTTATCTCCCTCATCGACGCCGGCACCACCAGCGACAACCGGCCCTACCTGGTGATGGAACTGTGCGACAACGGCTCGGTTGGCCAGTTGGTGCGCAAGCACGGGGCCATGGCACCCGCGGACGTGGTGGAACTGGGTATCGCGATCAGCTCGGCGCTGGCCGCCGCGCACGAGCGAGGCATCCTGCACCGCGACATCAAACCCGCCAATATCCTCATCGACCCGTACGGCATGCCCCGCCTGGGCGACTTCGGGCTCGCCGCGCTATCGGCGCCCGGCCAGGAGATGTCCGTCACGCTCGACGCCTTGACGCCGGCCTACGCGGCGCCGGAAGCCTTCGAGCAGGCCGTACCGTCGAAACGGGCCGACGTGTGGGCGCTCGGCGCCACGCTGTACGCCATACTGACCGGCGTCGCCCCGCGGCACACGAAGGACGGCACTCCGCAGACGGTGGCGGAGATGATCAAGAACCTCTACGAGCCGCTACCGGCGATGCCCGCCACCGAGAATGCCATCCCGCTCATGGACGTGATCTGGCGGGCGACGGCACCCCAGGCATCCCAGCGTTACGCCGACGGCGTCGAACTGCATGCGGCGTTGCTGGGCCTCCGGGGCAGGGTGGGTAAGGCGGAGGAGGTGCTGCCCGGCGGAGAGATCGCCCGCATTGCTCGCCCGGGGGCAGGCGGCTCACGCCCCCAGGGGATGTCGGGACCGCCAGTTGCTCAGGGGACGCCGAGACCGCCAGTCAGCCAGGGATCGCCCCCGCCCCTCACGAGCAACCCGAGCCTCACCGGGCATCCGAGCCTTGCCTCTCATCGGCCCCCGCCGGCCCCGGCCCGCGCGGACAGCCCGGCGATCCCGCGGCCGGGGATGTCGCCGATGCCCGCGAGGTCTCAAACCTCGCCCCAGCTTCCGGCCTCGCCCATCACCCAGTCACGGCCGCGGCGCGCCTGGCCCATCATCGTCGGCTTGGCCGCGGTGGTGGCGCTCGGGGGACTGGGCGCGGTGGTATGGCCCAGGCTGGCCAACCCCGGGCCGGGCGCGACCACCACTGCTCCCAGTGATAACTCCTCCTCGCCATCCACGCCGTCAACGTCGGCGGAGTCCACATCCTCAGGCAGTGGATACGAACTCGCCACGGAGGCTATGTGCTACAGCCGCAACGCCACAGACGCCTTGGTCAACCCGACGGACGCCGTGGTCGACTGCGCTCAGGAGCACGTCTGGGAACGGTTCGCGGTGGGGACGTTGGACGCGGGCACCGGCTCCGTCAGCGAGAGGGACATCTTCAGCGACCCGGTGGTGCAGGCAGCGTGCGCCCAGTCCGTGCTGGCGCGCTACACGAAGGGTTCGACGCAAGGGCTGAGCATCGCGACGCGGGCCCCGACGCCCGGTCAGTTCGCCAGCGGCGACAGACAGTTCGTCTGCCTGGCGGGTGGGCAGAGCCGAACCGGATCACTCAAGGGCTGAGCGTCGTTCGGCCCACCACTGCTCGAGTAGCGCCACGGCCTCGTCGTGGGGTAGCGGGCCGTGCTCGATGCGGTGCTCCAGCAGGAACTTGTACGCCTGGCCCACCTCTTGGCCAGGGCCAATGCCTAGCACAGCCATGATCTGGGTGCCGTCGAGATGCGGGCGCATCGCGGCCAGTTCCTCCTGCGCGGCCAGTTCGTCGATGCGCCATTCGAGTTCCTCGTAGGCGCGACGCAGCCGCGTGGCGCGGGCCTTGTTGCGGGTGGTGCAGTCGGCGCGGGTCAGCATGTGGAGCCGCTCCAGTTCGTCACCGGCGTCACGGACATAGCGGCGCACCGCCGAGTCGCTCCAGGCCCCGTCGGAGTAGCCGTGGAATCTCAGGTGCAGGTCGATCAGTTTCGCCACGGACTTCACCACTGCCGTCGGATAGGCCAGGGCCTTGAGCCGCTTGGTGGCGAGCTTGGCGCCCACCACATCGTGGTGATGGAAGGTGACCTTCGTGCCCTCGAACTTCCGGGTAGCAGGCTTGCCGATGTCGTGCAGGAGCGCGGCCAGCCGGTTGACCAGATCGGGCTCGTGGTTGCGGGCCTTCTCAAGTTCGATGGCCTGATCCAGCACCGTCAGGGAATGCTGATAGACGTCCTTGTGCCGGGCGTGTTCATCCACCTCGAGGCGAAGTGCGGGCAGCTCCGGGAGGAAGACATCGGCTAGACCGGTGCGTACCAGCAGATCCAGGCCAGCGCGGGGACGGTCGGTGAGCAGCAGGCCGTTCAACTCGGCCTGGATGCGTTCCACGGACACGATGGAGAGCCGCTCGGCCAACTGCTTCATCGCGGCGACAACCTCGGGTGCCACACGGAAACCCAGGCGAGAGGCGAACCGGGCGGCGCGCATCATCCGCAGCGGATCGTCGGTGAAGGAGCGCTCAGGTGTGGACGGCGTCCGCAACACGCCGGCGGCTAGGTCGTCGAGGCCGCCGTAAGGGTCGACGAAGGCGCGGGTGGCGACGTTAATCGCCATGGCATTGACGGTGAAGTCGCGGCGGATGAGGTCGCCGTCGATGGTGTCTCCGAAGGCCACGTCGGGCTTGCGTGACTCGCTGCGATACACATCGGCGCGATACGTGGTGACCTCGATCTGCCACTGAGCGCCGTCGGCCTTCTTCAACGCCCCGATGGTGCCGAACTCCTTGCCGATGTCCCACGTCGACGAGGTGAACCGCTTGAGCAGGGCATGGGTCTCGTCGGGGCGAGCCGAGGTGGTGAAATCCAGGTCGTGGCCGAGGTGGCCCAGCAGCGCGTCGCGGACAGAGCCACCCACGAGATACAGCTCGTGCCCGGATTCGTGAAACAGCACACCCAACTCGTCGATGACGGGCGCGATCCGCAGGAGTTCCTGCATCGCGTTGGTCTGGGCTTGGGTGAGGCTCGGCATGGGCGGGGAGTTTACCCGTCGGAGGCGCCGTCGCCGTCGTCGCCTGGGGGCGTCGGCGTGCCCATTGACGTCATCCGCGTCAACCTGTGACGACGCCACAGCAACTCGCCCAGGGCAGGGGCGACGAGGAAGGCTCCGAAGGTGCCGGTGGCGGTGGTGTGGAGATCGTCGCCCGGCAGCAGGTTGGGGGCGAGCACCAGCATCGCGGCGCCGGCGATGAGGGGGCCAAGCGGAGTGCAGTAGTGAGCGAAGGCGAGTGCGGCGAACAGGAACAGGCCGAGCATCAAGGTGGCCAGCACGGCCGCATAGTCCGCAGGGTTGGCCCCGCTGCGCGGCTCCCCGCGCCAAAACACGGCGATGGCGGCGCCAGCGAGGACGAGGGAGAGCACGATGGTGAAGGGGTTCAGGCGGGGAAGGTTGCGTGCCCCGGCAGCCAGAGCGGGGGCGAGAGCGGCCGCCGCCGTCAGCATGACCAGGTCCGCGAGCGTGCCTGACTGCCAGGTGCCGATCCCTTGGCCCGCTAACTCGTTGGCTATCCCCACGCCGAGGACGGCGGCCCCAGTGAGCCCGAATTCCAGACCGAGCACGGCCACCGCGATCCGGCTCTCGGCGCAGATGCAGTACGCGGCCGCCAGCACCGTGAGCAGCCCCATGGTGGGCGCGGCCAGCCCGAAGGTGGTCAGCCCGTCTGGGAAGCGGGACGGTCCCGAGGCCCAAACAGCCACCGTCACGGCGACGGCCGCGGGGCCGAGCAGCACCATTCCCACAAGGGGTGCCATCTTGATGTTGGCGTCCATAGCGAAACTATGCATCGCGCCCTGGGTCATCCCATCGAACAGGCCGTGTGCCAGGTGCTTGGGGGTGGTGAGCGAGGGGAGCGACAATAGCTCCCATGCCCGAACGCTTTCCGGTACCCACCACGCCGCCGGTGTATTCGATGTCGCCAGCGAAGTTCGACGCGGAGCGCCCCGGTCTGCTGACCGTCCTCGATGTGGCCACCACGTCCGTAGCCGCGGGGTTGACGCTGTGGTACACGG
This sequence comes from Arachnia sp., assembly GCA_041854805.1. Classification (GTDB taxonomy): domain Bacteria; phylum Actinomycetota; class Actinomycetes; order Propionibacteriales; family Propionibacteriaceae; genus Arachnia. The sequence continues at coordinate 18,005 of JBHADA010000052.1, read as the reverse complement.
CGCTGTTGGGTGTCGGCGCGGTGCGGCTCAGCCCGGCGGCCATCGGGTACTCGTTGGCCTGCTGGGCCGTGCTCACCTATATCGCGCTGCCGCGCATTCACCAACTGCTCACCCGCGTCTACGTGCCCGGCTACTTCATCGGCCGTACCCGCACTGGCGACGGCCTCCTCGGCGACCCCGTCAACCTCGCCCTCGACGGCTCCGAGGCGGACATTCACGCAGCCATGCGCAAGGCCGGGTGGACGATGGCGGACGAGATCACCGCTGCGTCCGCGTGGGGCATCGTTAAGAGTTCGCTCCTGCGCCGGTCCTATCCGGAGGCCCCCGTCTCGGATCTGTTCCTCTTTGGCGAACGGCACGCCTTCGCCTACCAGCAGGAGGTAAATGGCAACGCCGCTCAGCGTCACCATGTGCGGTTCTGGCGCGCGCCCGACGGGTGGCTGCTGCCGGGCGGACACCGCGTCGAATGGCTAGCGGCCGGAACCTACGACCGGTCGGTGGGACTGTCGCTGTTCACAGGGCAGGTCACCCACAAGGTGGACGCGGACATCGACTTGGAGCGCGACTACATCATCAACACCATCCGGTACGCGGATCCCGAGTGCGGTGTGCGGGTGATCAAGGACTTCTCTACCTCTTATCACAGCGTCAACGGGGGAGGAGACCGTGTACACACCGATGGCGATCTGCCCGTGATCACGGTTCGCGGTGCTGCCGCCCGGGGCGGGCAGGAACTGGTTCCTGCGCCCTCAAAGGGCAAGGTTGCGCCATCGCGGCGACCGCTGGCCCCGACGTCGTTGTGGGTGGCCGCGGCGCTCAGCGTCATGCAGGCGATCCTGGTTGCGCTGCTGTGGGTCATCGTGGCAATTGTGGGGGCCTGGGTGATCGAGGAAGGGGGCCTCGGCATTGGGACGCTGGGCTGGTACAGCGCCCTCCTGGTGGCGGACCTCGCCTTTGCGGTCAACGCGCTGCGGGGCCGGGAATGGGGACTCGTTGGGCTGAGATGCACCTACACGATCTCCGCGGTTCTCGGCCTGTGGAGCGCCACAGTGGATGGCCAGATCAACGCACCGACGCTGTCGGTCACTGGAGTCACGGTCTTGGTGCTGTGGGCCATCAGCGGCCAACGGGCCCAGAGATGGGTCACAGACGGCAGCGCCAAGTAAATCGCCGAGGCGGGACGGGCATTTTTCGCGCGTGGGTTGGTCCGGAACTTGCTTCGCTCGCTTCCTGCTTCCGCGACAGGAGGCTACGCCGCGTCGCGGAGTTGTTCCTCGCGAGGCTGCTCGACCGGTGGGTATTTCTCGGTCCAGTAGCTGGACGCGTGGATTGTCCCGCGCCTGGATCGGTGCTTCCCTTGGCGTGTGACCGATTCGACTCTCCTGCGCCGCACGGTGCTCGTCGTTGCGCTGCTCAACGTGGGCTATTTCCTCGTTGAGGCCGCCGTGGCGTGGGCCATCGGGTCCGTGTCGCTGCTCGCCGACTCGGTGGACTTCCTGGAGGACACCGCCGTCAATCTGCTCATCTTCGTGGCGCTGGGCTGGCCCTTGGCCCGGCGCGCCACCGCCGGACGGATCATGGCCGGGGTCATCCTCGTCCCCGCTGTGGCCGCCTTGGTGCAGGCGGCGCTTAAGATTGGCGCCCCCGAGCCGCCCGACCCGTTGTCCCTCGTCCTGACGGCAGGCGGGGCGGTGCTGGTCAACACCATTTGTGCGCTCCTTCTGTTGCGCACCCGCGAACACGGTGGCTCGCTGACCCGGGCGGCCTGGCTTGCGGCCCGCAACGATGTGGTGGTCAATCTGGGCATCATCGTCATGGGGCTACTCACCTGGACGCTGGTGCCCAACGGCTGGCCAGACGTGATCCTGGGCGTGGGCATCGTCGCGCTCAACCTGCACTCGGCGAAGGAAGTGTGGGAGGCCGCGGGCGAGGAACGGCTGGCGGCCAAGGCCTTGGCGGGGGAGGCGGGGTGCTGCGATGGGTGACCTCGCGGGAAGCCGGCGCGTACCGCTGTTGTGGGCTGCGCTGCTGGCGGCGCTAGTGGGACAGCTCTACGCCCTCTACACGCCGGGTTCGCCCGACCCGCCTCTGTTCGACGTCCCAGGGTTGGACAAGGCCGTCCACGTGTTGCTGTTTGCCATCCCGGCGCTGCTGCTGCGGCTGCTCACGCCACGCTGGTGGCCCATCGCGGTTCTCGCGCTGCATGCTCCCGTCAGCGAACTCATCCAGTGGCGGTTCGTGTCCCTGCGTTCCGGCGACGCGTGGGACCTCGTCGCCGACCTCTCTGGCCTCGCGCTGGGTGTGTTCGCCGCACGCCGCGTCCGGTGAACCCGGTCCGTGATTAGTTGGGTTCACCAGCAACGAGAGGAGCCATCATGGCCAGGATCCTGATCACCGGATCGACCGACGGACTGGGACGGGGGGTAGCCGAGGAACTCCTCGACGCGGGCCACGGCGTTGTCTTCCACGCCCGAAACCAGGAGCGGGCTGCGGTGCTCGACGACGCGGTGGCCCGGGGAGCCGACCTCGTGGTGGGTGACCTCGCCCATCTGGACGAGGTGCGCGCCCTCGCGGAGGCCGTCAATGGGCTCGGGCGGATGGACGCCGTCATCCATAACGCGGGCGTCGCTCACCAACGTCACGACATCCTTCCCGTCAACGTGGTGGCGCCCTACCTGCTCACCGCGCTGATCGAACGGCCGCGGCGGCTCATCTTCCTGAGTTCCATGATGCACAAGGATGCGGTGGCCGACTTGAGCGATCCGGACTGGACGGGGGCCCGCGCCACCCATACCTACCCTGAAAGCAAACTGCTCGTCACCGCCTTGGCGTTCCACGTCGCCGGCCTGTGGCCCGATGTCGTCACCAACGCGGTGTGCCCCGGCTGGATGCCCACGAAGATGGGCGGCCCCGAGGCGACGGGCGACCTGCTCGACGGTCGCGCCACCCAGGTCTGGCTCGCAACAAGCGAGGACCCCGCGGCCCAGGTCACCGGCCAGTTCTGGCAGCACATGACCCGACTGGAGCCGCATCCAAAGACCCGCGACGTCTCGTTCCAGCGGGAGTTGACCGACGAGTTGAGCCACTACACCGGGGTGGCCCTGCCCGCCTAGTCCCTGGGGCCGGGCCTGGGGTCGGGATGAGTCAAGATGGTGGCATGAGTGACCTCTGGGAGAAACTCGCGCTGGCCGGTGTGGTTCTCGTCCTCGCGGCGGCGACGCACGGCGTCGCCGCTTTCCTGGTCCGGCGCACATTCAAGGCGCTGGCGGAGCGCCCCACACGCCGCAATGACGACCTGGGCGGGCGTGCCCGTGCGCTGCTGGCCAAGGCCAGCGGGGCCAGCGCCGCCCGCCAGCGTCAACGGATCAAGACCGTCGGCTCCATGAGCCGCAACGTGGTGGGCATCGTCATCTGGGTGGTGGCTGGCCTCACGTGTCTCAGCATCTTCGGCATCCCGCTGGGGCCCATCGTCGCCTCGGCTGGCATCGGCGGCGTCGCGCTCGCCTTCGGCGCCCAATCGCTCGTCAAGGACTACCTGTCCGGCCTGTTCATGCTGGCCGAGGACCAGTTCGGCGTCGGCGACCTGATCAAGGTCGACCAGGTCACCGGGACAGTACAGGAGGTCACCCTGCGGATCACCAAGGTCCGCGACGGCAGCGGCACCATCTGGTACTTCCGCAACGGAGAAGTGCTGACGGTGGGCAACGTGTCCCAGGGCTACTCCACCGCGACCGTCGATATCCCGGTGGCCATCGACGAGGACCCAGACCGGGTGCAGGAAATCCTTCGGCGTGTCGTGGCCGAGGTGGCGGGCGAGGAACAGTGGAGCGAGGTACTCCTGGAAGACCCGACGGTACTGGGGGTCACGTCCATGGTGGGTGGCACCATGACCCTGGGAATCTCCCTCAAAACCGGCCCTGACAAGCAGTGGGGCGTCTCGCGTGAGATTCGTGCGAAGGCCAGTAAGGCTCTCGCCGCAGCCGGTATCCGGGGCCCTATCCTCGGCCTCACGGCGACGGAACAGGCGGGTCCCAGCGCTTGATGTTCACGCACCCGAGTGGGGATTTTCTTGCTTGAGCGCCTACTCTGGTTGGGCACCACGCGTGGAAGAGGACAGGAAACGGCATGGCTAAAACCGAAAACGGCAAGGCTAAGACCAAGGCACCCAAGAAACCCAAGTCGCGGCTGAGGAAGATCCTGGGCCGGGTGGGCGTCACGGCCCTCATCGTCTTCATCGTCGGTGGGTTGGCGGGCATCGGCACTTTCGCCTACCTCTACGCCACCACGGACCTGCCAGACGCCAACGCGGACTTCAAGACCGACACCACCTTCATCTACTACGACGACAGCAAGACCGAGATGGGCAAGCTCGCCGTCCAGAACCGGGTCACCCTCGAGTACAACGAGATGCCTGAGTTGATGAAGCAGGCCGTCGTCGCCGCCGAGAACCGCACGTTCTGGACCGATCCAGGCTTCTCCGTCAGCGGCATGACCCGCGGCCTGTACTCCATCGCCACCGGAGGCGAGATACAGGGCGGCTCCACCATCACCCAGCAGTACATCAAGATCCTCTACCTCGACTCCGAGAAACGCATCTCCCGCAAGCTCAACGAACTGATCCTCTCCATGAAGATGGGCCGCGAGATGCCCAAGGAGGACATCCTCGAGGGCTACCTCAACACCATCTACTTCGGCCGTGGCGCCTACGGCATCCAGGCCGCCGCGCAGGCCTTCTTCCAGAAGGACGCCAAGGACCTCAACCTTCAGCAGGCCGCCTCGCTGGCCGCCATCCTCAACAACCCACGCGGCTTCAGCCCCAGCGGCGGCGAGGAAGCCCGGAAGCGGCTGCTCGGCAGATACCAGTACGTGCTCGACGGCATGGTGGAGTTGGGCTACATCACCAAGGCCGAGAGCGACGCCGTCCACAACACGCTGCCAGAGTTCCCCGAAATGCCCAAGAACGACCGCTACGGCCCCAAGGGCTTCCTCCTGTCGATGGTCGAGCGTGAACTCGCGGACCTGGGCTTCCCCGAGGAGCAGGTGGAAGGCGGCGGCCTGCGCGTCACCACGACCGTCAACAAGAAGATGAACGACCAGGCCGTCAAGACCGCCCAGGAGTACACCAAGAAGGCGGCTGAGAAGGCCCGGGATCCGCAGAACCCCAACAATCTCCACGTGGCCATCGCCAGCATCGACACCGCCACCGGCGGAATCAAGGCCTCCTATGGCGGGGCGGACTACGTGAAGAACCAGCGCAACTGGGCCGCCACAGACCGTCCAGCGGCGTCGACGTTCAAGGCCTTCGCCACCATTGCGGCGCTCGAGAACGGGTTCTCCATGAAGACCGAACTCAAGGGCAACACCTACACGCCGCGGGGCGAGGGGAAGCCGGTGCGCAACGCCGGAGGGGCCCAGTACGGCCCAGTCAGCTTGAGCACTGCGGTGACGAAGTCGATCAACACAGCCTTCGTCGACCTTGCCGAGAAGATGGAGGACGGCCCGAACAAGGTGATCGACGCGGCTAACCGGGCCGGCGCGCCGAAGAGCACCGACTGGATCGCCAACAACCGCGTCGTGCTCGGCACCGCCCAAGTCAGCCCCATCAACATGGCCAACTCCTATGCCACCTTGGCCAACGATGGCAAGCGCAACGACGCCCACATCGTGTCCAAGGTCACCAGCCGCACCGGCGAGGTGCTCTACGAGGCCAAGCCGTCCCAGGAGGAGGCCATCGACTCGAACGTCGCGGCCAACGTCACCAAGGCCCTGACCACGGTGGTGGATGATGGCACCGCGCAGGAGGCTGCCACGCTGGACCGTCCGGTGGCGGGCAAGACCGGAACCCACCAGGTGGAGGACGAGACGCAGGCCGGCTGGTTCATCGGCTACACCAAGCAGCTCTCCACGGCCGTCATGTACGTTGCTGGAGACGCGGGAACCGGGGACTTGAGGCCCTACCGGCCACGCTCGTCGTCGCAGTTCTACGGCGGCGGGTGGCCGCTGAAGACATGGGTGGATTACATGGAAGTGGCCACCGATGGCATGGAAAAGCTTGACTTCACCGAAGCCAAGCGGATCCGCGCCAGCTCCGGCGTCACCGAGACCTCGGAACCTGAGGAGACTCAGAGGTCCGAGCGGCCGAGTTCCGAGCGGCCGAGTTCCGAGCCGTCGCCTAGCCAGAGCGAGTCGTCGCCGAGCGGAGGCACGGCGCCCTCGTCCGACGCGGTGGTGCCCTCCGAGACCCCGACGACGCCAGACCAGGACTCGTCAACGCCATCCGACGACGAAACGTCGTCCGATGACGATGAAACCACGAGTCCCCCCGATCCCGGTGGTGGCGACGGAGGCGGAGGAGGATCCGACGACGAATCCGACGACGACTCCGGCTCTTCTGGGAATAACTCGGGAGGCAACGGAGGGGGCGCCAGCGGTTCTGGTTCTGGAAACGGTTCTGGTTCTGGAAACGGTTCCGGCTCTGGAAACGGTTCCGGCTCTGGCTCTAGAGGTACCGGTGGCGGCAACAGGCAACAGCCCGGAGGCTGACCCATCGGCGGTTACGGTGGGGCTGTGAGGAGCGCGCTACTGCCCGGTTTCGGCGGGCCAATGGGAAGGCATGCCGTCAACCGGGGCATCTGGTTCGCCCCGCTGCCCTGGGCATTGCTCAGCGCCTCCCTGCTGTTCAGCGTGCTGGTCCTACGGCACGTGCCGTGCGTCCAGGTCGACGCGGGCAACGCCGTCAACGCGTTCATCCGGGTCTGCTATTCGGATATCCAAACCACCTTCCTCGGACGCAATTACGGGCTTGGTGGCTCGCCCGTCGTGGGAAATCAGTTGCCAGACTCGCCCCTCGTGGCCGTCGTGATGACCATCTCGTTGTTCATCGTCCGGCTGGTGGGCGGCGTCATGGGGCCGACGGCCACGCCCCAGGAAGTGATCGACTCGAGTGTGGCCTTCTTCGTGGTCAGCGCCCTGGTGCTGTTCCTCAGCTTTCTTCTGCTCGTGGTGGCCGTGGCCTACCTCGGGCCGCGCGCGCCCGGCCAGGCCACGTCCTGGCACGCCTTCGTCTTCGCGGCATCGCCCGTGGTGCTGGCCGCCGGGCTGATCAGTTGGACCTTGCTGCCGCTGGCGCTCACCGCGCTGGGATTGGTGCAGATGGCCCGGCGGCGGCTGCTCGAGGCGGGCGTCGTGCTGGGCTTGGCGGCATGCGCCGGAACGATGCCCATCGTGGTGACGCTGACCCTGATCCTGGTGGTTGGCCTACGCGGCGGTCCGCGGGCCGCGGGCAAGTTCGGCGCGGCGGCCGTGGCGGCCTTCGTCCTGGTGCACGTCCCGCTCCTCCTGAGCGACTCCGGACAGGTCTACGCCTACTACTACGCTGAGATCAGCAAGGAGACCTCCTACGGATCCATCGCGTACCTGTTGGAACTCATGGGCCTGAAGCTGCGGGGCCTCGGCTCCCTCGCCTTCGTCGCCCTCGTGCTGCTGCTGATCATCGCCATGCTCGCGGCCTACGTGACTCGTCGCCAACCGCGCGTGGGCTCGGCGGTGGCGGTCTCGGTGCTGCTGGCCACGGTGCTGGCGCCGACGTTTTCCCCGCAGATGGGTCTGTGGGTGCTGTTCGTCACGTGGCTAGCGCGCCCCTATCGGCGCGAACTTGTGGTCATCACCGTCACCCAGGTGCTCTACTGCGTCGCTATCTGGGGTTGGCTCGGCGGGGGAATGTCGTCGGGTGAGGGTCCAAACCTGTTGTACTGCCTGGCGCTCGTGCTTCAGGTGGGGGCGCAGTTCTGGGTGCTGACGGAGGCTGTGGCCGACATCGCGTTCCCCGAACGAGACAGGCTCCGCACCCCCGATGTGCCCGACCCCATCGGCGGCGAACTGTGCGACGCCGAGCTGACGGCGATCGTCGAACCAGCGCAGGAGGCGTCGCCTGAGCCCGCGCCGCCCGAGCCTGCCCCGTCCGAGCTAGTTCCGCGCGAGCCTGCTCCGCACGGGCCAGCGCCGCGCCGCAGCCTGCCCACGCCGTCGGCCGAATAATCCGGGTGGTCGGCGTTCGAGAACCTGGAAACGCCACACTACGATCGAGACCATGCACCTTTCACGGATGGCGGCCGCCTACGCACAGTCCCGCTGGGCCCGATGCCTCGCGGTGGTCGTTTTCGCGGTGCTCGCATGGGGCGTGTTGACCAAGTTCATGTTCGTGGCCTGGCCATACCGGATTGACCTCGACGTCTACCGCCTCGGGGGGCAGGCCTGGCTGAACGGGAGCGACCTCTACGGCGTGCTGCCCCCTACGGAGCTGGGCGTTCAGCTTCCCTTCACCTACCCGCCGCTGGCCGCGGTGCTGTTCGCGCCGTTGACCCTGCTGCCGCTTCCCGGGGCGTCGACGGTGTTCACCGCGTCGTCTCTGGCGGCCCTGTTCGTGGTGGTCTGGCTGGTGGTGAAGAGCCTCACGCGTTGGGGTTGGGGTATGGCGGCGTGGGTCGCGGTGCCCTTGGCCGCCGCCATGACCGTGGCCGAGCCCATGCTGGCCACCTTCAATTTCGGCCAGATCAACGTCATCCTCATGCTCCTCGTCGTGGTCGACGCCGTCCTCGGCCGGGGCCGGTGGTGGCAGGGGGCGCTCGTCGGCTTGGCCATCGCCATCAAGCTCACGCCCGCCGTCTTCCTGGCCTACTTCCTGGTCCGCCGCGACTGGAGGGCGCTGGCGATGGGCGTCGGCTCCGCCGTGGTGTACACCGGGCTTGGCTTTCTGCTCGCCCCGTCCGATTCCCTCCAGTACTGGACCCAGACGCTGCGTGATCCGTCGCGGATTGGCACCCTCAGCTACGTGAGTAACCAGTCGCTCAACGGGGTGCTGACACGCTTCGGCGTGAGCGACGGGGTCCGCCCCGTGCTGTGGGTGGCGGTGTGTGCCGTGCTGGGGCTGGGGCTGCTCTATCTCATGTATCGCCTGGTCCGGCGCGGCGAGGACACGGCCGCCTGGTCGCTCATGGGCCTGTACGCGCTGCTCGCCTCCCCCGTGTCCTGGTCGCACCACTGGGTGTGGGCGTTCCCGGCGGTGCTGGTGGCGCTCGCGTGGGGGAGGCGTTCGCATGCGGCCTTGGCAGTGGGCATCGCTGGGGCGGTCGTGTTCTTCAGCAACGTGATCTGGGCCTTCCCGGCTCAGGATCATGTGGAGTTGACGTGGGGCCCACTGGGCAAGACGTTTGGCAACTCCTACGTCTGGTGGGGGCTCGTCTACGTCGGCCTCGCGGCCTTCCAGGCACTGCGGCCTGGGCGGGTGCTCGAGGGCTCGGCTGAAGATAGCCGGTGACGCCGCTAGCGTGAACTGGCGAGGTGCCTGGGTTGGGTCGCCGCGTAAGGTGGGCGCCATGACTGATATGAACAGCAAGCCTGAGGTCGACTTCCCAGGTGGCGAGGCGCCTACCGAACTCATCATCGACGACATCGTCGTCGGCGATGGCGAGGAGGCCAAGCCGGGCGATACCGCCCATGTCCACTACGTCGGCGTGGCGTTCAGCTCTGGCGAGGAGTTCGACTCGTCCTGGAACCGCGGAGCCCCACTGTCGTTTCCCGTGGGCCGCGGCCGGGTCATCCAGGGCTGGGACCAGGGCTTGCTCGGCATGAAGGTCGGTGGCCGTCGCCAGTTGACCATCCCGCCCCACTTGGCTTACGGCGACCGCGGGGCGGGCGGCGTCATCGCCCCGGGCGAGACGCTGATCTTCGTCTGCGACCTGGTCGGCCTCAACTGACCGGGCCACGTGCTTCGCTGCCAGGGGCACCCAGTAGTGATCATCGATCGGGACAGGAAGAGTGGCTGATGCGTTCGGCTTGACTCACCCAGACGACGCTGCCTTGGTGCCCCGTAGGCGTGAGATCGCGGGTTCCTCGCTCACTTCGCCTGCAGGGGCTGTCCGGTTTCCAGTAGCGTCTTGAGCCCGCTGAGGATCAGCATCCAGCCCTCGCCGCCCACGTTCTCGGCCGTGATCGGGGATTCGTCGAGCTGGTCGTGGACGACGGTCAGTAGGCAGTAGCCGTCGCGTTCGTCGATCTCCCAGGTGACCCGGCTAGCCGGTTCGTCGCGGGCCTCGGGCTGGTAGAGGGAGCGCCAGGTGTGCACCAGCCGACGCGGCGGGTCCCATTCCAGCACCGTGCCGTCGCTCCAAAGTTGCGTGCCGTCGGGCGAGTGGTAATGGAAGCGGCCATCCGGGACGCCCTCGGTGTCCACGGCGGAGCCGTAGAAGTACTTGGCCGTGAACTCAGGCGTCGTGATCGCGTCCCAGAGCTGGGCGGGTGTGGTGCGGATGAAGAGGCGGTAGATCTGGGTGGCGTTGGGCTGGGTCATGATTGTTCCTCCAGTTCTGACTTCAGTTCGATGAGGGTTTGGGTGCGCTGCGCGTCGTATTTGCTGAGCCAGCGCTCGTGGATCGCCCGGATGGGGGTGGGGTTGAGAAAGTGCAGCACCCGCCGCCCTTCTCGTCGCGTCACCACGAGCCCCGCGTTCTCCAGCACCCCTAGATGCTTGGCAATGCCGAAGCGGCTCATGGTGAACCCCTCGGTGAGTTCGGTCAGCGACACCCCGCTGCCCGCGTGCAGACGGTCGAGCAGAGCCCTGCGCGTCGGGTCGGCGAGGGCCTTGAAGACCGCGTCATCGCTTACCGGTTCCACAACATCAGAATATGTGACCATCTGGTCACTTGTCTAGGGCGCGAGTAAACGGCTGCGGCCCGGGCGGGTGTCCCGCTCGGGCCGCAGCCAGTGAAGTGCCGAAGGTCAGCTCTTGCCCTCGATCGCCATGTCCTCCATCTCCTCGTTGATCCGCATGGAGTAGAACGAGCGGTAGACGAAGATCACCGATGCCACGAGGAACGCCGCCGCCAACACGCCCGTCAGCACCGATCCCTGCTGGGCCTTCAGCGACACCGCCAGCTCGACGGCCAGCAGGCCGAACAGCGTGGTGAACTTGATCACCGGGTTCAGCGCCACCGACGAGGTGTCCTTGTACGGGTCGCCCACGGTGTCGCCGACGACGGTGGCGTCGTGCAGCCCCGTGCCCTTGGCCGCCAGGTCCACCTCGACCAGCTTCTTCGCGTTGTCCCACGCGCCGCCCGCGTTGGCCATGAAGATCGCCTGGTACAGGCCGAACAGCGCCATCGCGATGAGATAGCCGATGAAGAAGAACGGCTCGACGAACGCAAACGCCAACGTGGCGAAGAACACGCCTAGGAAGATATTGAACATGCCGCGCTGCGCGTAGCGGGTGCAGATCTGGACCACCTTCGACGAGTCCTCCGCGCTGGCCTTGGTCACCCCGTCGAGCTTGATGTTGGCGCCGATGAACTCCACCGCCCGGTAGGCGCCCGTGGTCACCGCCTGAATGGAGGCGCCGGTGAACCAGTAGATCACGGCGCCGCCCACCAGCAGACCCAGCAGGAACGGGGCGTGCAGCAGCGATAGGTTCTCCACGTCGTGCTGCAGGCCCCCGGTGAGCCCCATCATGATGGAGAAGATCATGGTGGTGGCGCCGACGACGGCGGTGCCGATCAGCACCGGCTTGGCGGTGGCCTTGAACGTGTTGCCGGCGCCGTCGTTGGCCTCCAGGAAGTACTTGGCCTTCTCGAAATCCGGCTTGTGCCCGAACTCGGCGGTCAGTTCGTCCTCAACGCCGTCGATCTCTTCGATGGTGGACAACTCGAACACCGACTGCGCGTTGTCCGTGACTGGACCATAGGAGTCGACGGCGATGGTCACCGGCCCCATGCCCAGGAATCCGAACGCCACCAACCCGAACGCGAACACTGCCGGCGCGAGCATGTGCTGGCTCAAGCCCAGCGTCGAGATCCAGAACGACACCGCCATGAGACCGGCGATGGCCAAGCCCAGCCAGTAGGCGGAGAAATTGCCCGCAACGAGCCCGGAGAGGATATCCAGCGAGGCGCCGCCCTTGTTCGACGACACCACGACCTCGCGGGTGTGGCGCGAGTTGGTGGACGTGAACACCTTGACCAATTCGGGGATCAGCGCGCCGGCCAGCGTGCCGCAGCTCACGATCAGCGACAGCTTCCACCACAGCCCAGCGGGGAGGTCGCCGATGAGCAGCGCCGACGTGGCGAACGTCGTGGCCAGGCACACCACCGACGTGATCCACACCAGCGTGGTGAGCGGCTTCTCGAAATCCATCTCATCCGCGTTGCCGTAGCGGGCGCGGGTGATGGCGCCATTGATGAAGTAGCTCAGCCCCGAGGCCACCACCATCACCGCGCGGATCACGAACAGCCACACCAGCAACTGCACCTGGAGCGTCACGTTGGGCACGCCCAGCAGGATGAACGTGATCAAGGCGACGCCGGTGACGCCGTAGGTCTCGAAGCCGTCGGCCGATGGGCCCACGGAGTCGCCCGCGTTGTCGCCCGTGCAGTCGGCGATCACGCCGGGGTTGCGGGCGTCGTCCTCCTTGATTTTGAAGACGATCTTCATCAGGTCCGCGCCGATGTCGGCGATCTTGGTGAAGATGCCGCCCGCGATCCGCAGCGCCGACGCGCCCAGCGACTCGCCGATCGCGAACCCGATGAAGCAGGCGCCCGCGATCTCGCCCGGCAGGAACACCATGATGATCAGCATCATCGCCAACTCGACGGAGATCAGCACCATGCCGATGCTCATGCCGGAACGCAGCGGGATGTCGAGGCATGGGTACGGCTTGCCTCCCAGTGCCGCGTGCGCGGTGCGGGCGTTGGCGAGCGTGTTGACCCTGATGCCATACCACGCCACGGCGTAGCTGCCCGCCATGCCGATGAGCGAGAACGCGATGACGATAGCCGTCTTGCCGACGCCGAAGCCCACGAGGGCCAGGTAGTAGACGACGATGATCGTCGCGATGAACGCCCACAGGACCAGCAGGAACCGGCCCTGCTGCTTCAAGTACGCCTTGCACGTGGTGTAGATCAGCTCGGAGATCTCGCGCATGGCCTGGTGGGCAGGCATCTTCTGCAACTGGGTATAGGTCAACAACCCGAACGCGAGGCCGAGCGCACACACGATGAGCCCCAAGCCCAGCAGCACGTCGCCGCGCATCCCCAGGAAACTTACGGAACCCAGGTCGGGCAGTTGCAGGTTTGCCTCGCCCCCCACGGCGTGCCCGTCCGGGGCGCCGCCGCCGGCGCAGGCGGTCAGCGTCAGGGCCAGCGCGGCTACGAGGGTCGTCGCCGTGCGGCGGGGGAATGGGGCCTTACGAATCTGTTGCGTAGTGGTGAATGCCACTAGATACTCCTCGGAAGGTGATGGGCTTCATTGCCGACGCGTCCCATCCTACGCCTCCTCATCCCTGCTCAGGTGGTGTTTCATTGGCCGAACCACTGCCTTGGCAGGCGTATCTTTCGGCTTCAGTGAGGGCTTGTCCCCGTGAATCCCGAGCAACGTTTCCGAGGTCAACCTGATTGCGCAGCACGCCTCGGCGAATGCAGCATCGGCCAGCGCGATCCGGGTGTGCGTGCTACTGTGCCCCTGCCTGGCTGGGCCGGGGTTGTCATTGGGGGAGGCACACGCATATGAGCCGTGAGACAGCTCGATATGGGAAAAGAAATCTCGCGACGCCGGATCGTAGCCGTCCGGGTGGCCGGAGAATGGCGCGTCGTTTGGCTGCTTTGATCAGCGTGACCGCGCTGCTGACTGGTTTGTTCCCATTCGCCGCCCATGCCGCGCCCGAGGTGTCGTTCAGCCTCGCCATCCAGCAGGACGGCACGGAGGCGTGGGACGCCAACGACGATCCCGGCAATGACTCCGGCCCGAGCAATGGCATCGTCCGCGTCAACGACACCGTCGTCTACGAGATGGTCTACGGCACTGGCGACGAGCAGGCCACCAACACAACTCTCAGGTTCACCCTGCCCAAGGGCATGTGGGCAGATAACCTGCCCGGGTACTGCGGCACTGGGTCGTCACGCACTCCGGACTCCCTGCCGGGCGTGGCCCTCCCTCTCACCGCGTCCTCCGTGGATTCTCTGCCCGAGCAGACGGTGACCTGCCGGCTGGCGGACCTCAACGCCAACCAGACCTCCCGCGTTCTCTTCCCCGTCCGGGTGCTCAACCTGGTGCACCATGGGCAGGCCTTGGCCCCCGTGTCGGCCTCACTCACGGTGGATGGTGCCGAAGCCACCCCCGATTCCCTGCCTTCGGTCACCGCGTCGTCGACGCTGAAATGGGACATCTCCAAGAACAGCACCGCGCTGCGGGAGGATTCGGGCTACCGTTATGGGCCCACCAATGCCCCCTGCCCGTGGGACACGACGAAAGCGTGCAAGGAGACCGCTTACCAGGCCCTCATCTCCGCCCCCGCCGGGGGAAAGGGCGCCATGCCCGCCATCGGCGACATCACGTTCGTCGACGATCTATCTCCCGAGGCCATGTACCCAGGGCTCACCGACGGGCAATACGCCGCCATGAAGGCGGATCTTGCCCGCTACGGCAGCCGCATCACCCTCAACCCGCTGAACTATCAGGCCCCTGGCAGCAAGATTGGGATCAGGGAGCAAGGAATTCAGCTCACCGCCACGAACTCGGTGCGCGACTCCGGCACGACGACGGTCGCGCAACCAGGCGGGCCAGGCACCCCGGTGACGTTCACCATCAAGGGCGCTGACACCACCCTCGTCACCTATCCGACGCAGGCCGCCCGCCCCGCGGGCTATGCCCTGCCGGGCAACAACGCCTACGCCGTGGCCATCGGATTCACGGTGTGGACGCCGGTGGCAACCATTGTCGACTTCGGCGTGGAAGCGGCCAGCACATGGACGCTCAACACCCGAAACGCCTACACCGACTTCAACGTCAAGGGCTTCGAAGCCTCCGACGTCCAGACCAGCGCCGGCCAACCCGCGTGGAACGACTACCGCACGACGGTGCCCAACGTCAGCATCGGCAACGACTTCGCCAAGGGCTTCACCGGCGTGCCGGGTCAGCCCGGAAACCAGACCAACATCGAGTTCATCGCCAGCGACCCTGCGACGGGGGAGGGACCGCCCGGGGGAGCCGTCTACCGCTCCGGGTCGATCACCGTCGCGCCAGGCCAAGACGTGCTCTCCCAAATGCTGGTGGTCGGTTCCAACCCCGCCCTTCCCGCCCCGGTCAGCTACATCGCCTGCGACGCGTGGGACAACACCCGCCTCCACCTGCGTAGCGCCAGCGTGCCCGCATCCCAAACCTCCGCGTGGCGCCAGCATGTCCCCTCGGGAGGGGCGGCCGTGTGGGTCTCGGGGTACAACAACGTCCTGCGCGGCGGGGAGGCCGTGACGGCCACCTCCGCCAGCCAGGTGCCCGCCATCCAGGTGCAATACTCCGCCACGCCGGGCGCCGCCGGGACCGCCTCCACCTGTGGCGATGACCAAGGCCCTTGGTATGACGACCCAGCCGACGTTCCCGGCAACGACGCGACCCTCGCCGCGGGCGGCGTCTACACCGGCGTGGCGCGGGTGCGGGTGTCGGGCGTGCTGCCCAGACCGGTGGCCAACAGCGCCCTAGTCGGCTTCGGAGTCCGTGCCGCGATCTCCGTCAGCCTTCGGGTGGCCGACAGCGGCCGCGACGCGGGAGACATCCTGCCGAACTGGGCCTCCCACAAGCGAATCAACTTCGCTGAGGAGACCAGGGAGGGGGTGTTGGCCCATTCCGGCCGATGGACCGCGAGCAACTACGCGCCCCAGACGCATACCGGCGCGGTGGGCGACCGGCTGATCCTGGGCTATGGGCAGGCGCGCATCGCCAAGCACGTCCGTAAGTCTTCGACGGGCGAGTTCTCGTCCACCCCGCCGCAGGTGACTGGTGGGGACGTTGTGCAATACCGCTTGTCGCCGTCGCTCACCTCGCCCGCTGGCTCGGGGGTGCGCAAGGACCTGTGGGTGGAGGACTGTTTGCCGGCGTCGCAGTCCTACAGCGAAGCGAGCGTGGAGCCGGACGTGGTTTCCGTGGGCTCCACCCCGGCCGACGCGAAACGCGCGGCATGCGCCGCGGGGGAGACCTATCTCCGCTGGGAATGGCCCGAGCACGAGATGAATAAGGCCATCGAGCCGGTCATCGTCACGGTGGAGGTGTCGGCTGGTGCCGCGGACGGGGTCTATACCAATACCGCGGTGGTGTGGGCCGACGGCGACGCGTCCACGCTCGCCGAACGCAGCGCTAGGGCCCAGGTGCAGGTCACGAATCCGGCGGAGATGCGGCTGGAGAAGGTGGCTCTCACCCCGGTGACTCAGGCCAATCGCGAGGGGCAGGCAACCAACGAGGCCAACCGGTGGAGGGTGCGGTTGTCCAACCTGGTGCCGCCCACCACGTCCCTGTCTAATCCCGACGTCATCGACGTCGTGCCTCGTCAAAGGGCTGACGGCACGTCGTTCAAGGGAACGTTCGAGTTCGTCCGCGCGGAATTGACCTCTGGCAACGTCGCGGCGGCGGGGCAGGAGACGAGGATCTTGTATACCTCCGCCGCCGATGTCGACATGGACCCACACCACGCCACGAACGCCGCGGACGGCTCCACAGCATGGTGCGACGCGCCGGCCGGAGGCACCGTGGTTGTGGGAACGGGGGACTGCCCGCGAGAAGCCGGCGACGTCACCGCCGTGCGGGTGCAGCGCTTCGGCGTGTACCGCCTCGGCGACATCATCGAGTTCGATATCACCATGGAGGGCGTCGGTAATGCCGGCGGCGACGTGTACGTCAACACCGCCTTTGCGCGGGCAGAGGGACTGCGTCTGCCCGTCGGCCCGATCCGCCGGGCCGAACGGGTCCGGGCGGCCACGCTCGGCGACCACGCCTGGGTCGACATCAACCGCAACGGTCTCCAAGACGACTCGGAGCCGCCCGCGTCCGGCGTCGAGGTCCGGCTCACGGGAACCGACGACCTCGGTAACGACGTGTCGCTGAGCACTACCACGGGATCCGACGGCGGCTATCGCTTCGAGGGGCTGCGCGCCTCGAACGAGTCCGGCTACACGGTCACGTTCGGCGACTTCGCCAATGGATTCACGAAGAAGGGCGGCGGAGATACCGGCAAGGACTCTGACGCCGATCCGGGCACTGGCGCCGCCGCCCCGGTGGTGCTGCGTGCGGGCAGCGAGGACCTGACCGTGGACGCGGGCTACACCGCCGCAGGGAGCCTCAAGGTGACCAAGAAACTTGAGGGCCAGGGAGTCGCGCTGGCCGCCGGGGATACGTACCGTTTCTCGGTGACCTGCACCATGGGCGGCGACACCGTCGTTGACAAGGAACTGACCCTCAGGCTCGCCAGTGGTGACACAGGCACGACGGACGCCATCAGTGATATCCCGGTGGGCGCCAAGTGCGTCGTGGAGGAGATCGAGGCGGGCGGTGCAGATCCGGCCGCGCAGGCACCCTCGGCCACCGTGACCATTGGATTAGAACCTGGCACAGGCCGGGGCGAGGACGTGACCGCGACGTTGACCAACCGATACTCGGCCGGGGTGTTGCGGATCGCCAAGAAGCTGGAGGGTGACGACGAAGCGGTGGCCGCCGCGCGGTCGAGCACGTTTGTCTTCTCGGTCGTTTGCCAGAAGCCGGTAATGGGCGGCGGGCAGCCAGCCACCGTGTATTCGGGTGATGTGTCGGTTAAGGGAGCGGACACGGTGACGGTCGCCAACGACGCGGGAGAACCAATCAAGCTGCCGCTGGGGGCCCGCTGCTGGGCGAACGAGACCGACAACGCGGGGGCCGAGTCGTCCGTGGTGGACCACGACAGTTACGACAAAGCCGCCGTTGTGGAGACGGCATCCGCGGACGAGCTCGCCGAGTTGACCATCACTGGCACCAACACCTTCCGCAACCCGGTGCCCTCGCCCTCGCCTGAGCCGTCGGTGTCGTCGTCGCCTGAGCCGTCGGTGTCGTCGTCGCCTGAGCCGTCGGTGTCGTCGTCGCCTGAGCCGTCGGTGTCGTCGTCGCCTGAGCCGGCGGTGTCGTCGTCGCCTGAGCCGTCGGTGTCGTCGTCGCCTGAGCCGTCG
>JBHADA010000051.1:0-21091 GCA_041854805.1 Arachnia sp. | reverse complement strand
GCCGGCACCTCCTTCGCCTTGCCATAGCCGACGCCGACCATGCCCTCGCCGTCGCCGACGACGACCAGCGCGGTGAAGCTGAAACGCCGACCGCCCTGGACCACCTTGGCGACGCGGTTGATGGTCACCACGCGCTCGAGGTACTTGCTTTCTTCCTTTTGAGCCTGGCCACGACGATCGTCACGGCCACGACGCTCACCGCTAGCGCGGGATCCGCGCTGCTGGGTCTCACTCATCGTGAAATCCTTCCTTTCGTCGTGATCAGAAGCCGAGACCGGCCTCGCGGGCGGCGTCGGCCAAGGCCGCAATCCGCCCGTGGTACTTGTTACCGGCCCGGTCGAAGACGACCTGCTCGATGCCAGCGGCCTTGGCACGCTCGGCGATCAGGGCACCCACCTTGCGGGCCTTGGCCGACTTGTCCCCCTCGGCGCCGCGCAGGTCGGCCTCCATGGTGGACGCGGAGACCAAGGTGGTGCCGCGGGTATCGTCGATGACCTGCACGAACAGGTGCCGCGTCGAGCGGGTGACCACCAGACGGGGACGCTCGGCGGAGCCATTGATCTTCTTGCGCGCGCGGAGCTGGCGACGAGCCCGCGATGCGGTCTTCGGCGCGAGCGACTTGGATGCGCGGATAGAGATGGCCATTACTTACCAGCCTTTCCAGCCTTGCGACGCACGTGCTCGCCGGCGTAACGCACGCCCTTGCCCTTGTACGGCTCGGGCTTGCGGATCTTGCGGATGTTGGCCGCGGTCTCGCCAACCAGCTGCTTGTCGATGCCGGAGACGCTGAACCGGGTCGGGGTCTCCACCGTGAACGTGATGCCTTCGGGGGCGTCCACGATGACGGGGTGGGAGAAGCCGAGGGCGAATTCGAGCTGGGTCGGGCCCTTCGAGACGACGCGGTAACCGACGCCGACGATCTCGAGCTTCTTCTCGTAGCCCTGGGTCACCCCGGTGATCATGTTGCTGACCAAGGTGCGGGTCAGGCCGTGCAGCGAACGGTTCTGGCGCTCGTCGTCGGGACGCGACACCTGCAGTTCGCCGGCCTCGTTCTTCTCAACGGTGATGGGATCGGACACGCGCAGCGTAAGCGATCCCTTGGGGCCCTTGACATCGACCTGCTGGCCGTCGAGCTTGACGTCCACGCCGGCCGGGATGGCGATGGGGAGCCTGCCAATTCGAGACATGTGTGTTCCTCCTTACCTTCGCCCGCTCACCACACGTAGGCGAGCACTTCGCCGCCCACGGAGTTGGCCTTGGCATCACGGTCGGTCAGCAGCCCCTTGGAGGTCGAGATGATGGCGATACCTAGACCGCCCAACACCTTCGGCAGCTCCGTGGCCTTCGCATAGACCCGAAGTCCCGGCTTGCTGATGCGACGAATGCCGGCGATGGAACGCTCACGCGAGTCGCCGTACTTCAGGGTCACCTTGAGCACCTTGCCCACCTGGCCCTCGACCTCAGTGAGCTCGTAGTTCGAGATGTAGCCCTCCTTCTTGAGGATCTCGGCGATGCCCACCTTGATCTTCGACGAAGGCATAGACGTCGAATCCTGGTACGCCTGGTTGGCGTTACGCAGACGAGTCAGCATGTCTGCGATCGGATCAGTCATCGTCATGACTTGTTTCCTCTTTCCTCACACCGGTTTCCGGCAGGCCGGACCTGGTGTGTCGTCAAATCTTGAAATGGGGCAGGATCACCAGGACGACTTGGTCACGCCGGGCAGCTCGCCGGCATGGGCCATCTCGCGCAGGCAGATACGGCACAGGCCAAACTTGCGGTACACCGACTGGGGACGTCCGCACTTCTGGCAGCGGGTGTAGGCACGGACACCGAACTTCGGCTTGCGGGCCTGCTTGACCTTGAGAGCAGTCTTAGCCATGAGTCAACTCACTTCTTCTTCTTGGCGTAGTAAGCGGGGCCACGCTTGGACTTGACCTTCTTCGGGTCGTCGACGGCCTTGAACGGGAAGCCCAGGTGCTTGAGCAGCGCCCGCCCCTCCACGTCGTTGGTGGCCGAAGTGACGAAGGTGATGTCCATGCCGCGGACGCGGTCGATCTTGTCCTGGTCGATCTCGAGGAACATGACCTGCTCGGACAGACCGAAGGTGTAGTTGCCGTTGCCATCGAACTGGCGGCCGTTGAGGCCGCGGAAGTCGCGGATGCGGGGCAGGGCGAGCGTGAGGAGACGGTCCGCGAACTCCCACATCCGGTCGCCACGCAGGGTGACGTGACACCCGATGGCCTGTCCCTCGCGCAGCTTGAACTGGGCAATGGACTTGCGCGCCCGTGTGACGGTGGGCTTCTGACCGGTAATCACGGTGAGATCGCGGATGGCGCCCTCGATGATCTTCGAGTCGCGGGCCGCTTCACCGACCCCCATGTTGACCACGATCTTGGTCAGCCCAGGGATCTGCATGACATTGTCGTACTTGAACTCGTCCTGGAGAGCCGGGACGATCGTCTCGCGATACTTGGCCTTGAGGCGGGGCATCGCGGTGGTCGCGGTGGCGGTCATCAGATCTCCTCACCGGTCTTGCGGGCGATGCGCACGGAGCGATGCGCCTTGTACTCGGTGCCGTCGGCGCGGCGCTTGGTGACCTCGACGCGTTTGTATCCCACGCGGGTGGGCACCTCCTTGCCGCCCACGGTCACCACGAGTTGCACGTTGGACACGTGGATCGGCGCCTCGACGTGCACGATGCCTCCCTCGATCTTGCGCCCAGTGGAGGTCTGCGACTCACGCCGGTGCTTCTTGACGATGTTGACACCCTGCACGATCACGCGCTGGTTCTCTGGGTCCACGGCGATGATCTCACCGGTGGTTCCCTTGTCGGCTCCGGAGATCACGCGCACGCGATCCCCCTTCTTCACGTGGAGCGATGCCATGTCAGATCACCTCCGGGGCGAGCGAGACGATGCGCATGAACCGCTTCTCACGCAGCTCACGGGCGACGGGGCCGAAGATGCGGGTACCGCGGGGCTCCCCGTCGTTCTTCAGGATCACCGCGGCGTTCTCGTCGAACTTGATGTAGGAGCCGTCGGCGCGGCGACGCTCCTTGACGGTGCGGACGACGACGGCCTTGACCACGTCGCCCTTCTTGACGTTGCCGCCAGGGATCGCGTCCTTGACGGTGGCGACGATCGTGTCGCCCAAATAGGCATAGCGGCGCTTCGAGCCACCGAGCACGCGGATGCAGAGGATCTCCTTGGCACCCGTGTTGTCGGCGACCTTCAGTCGCGACTCCTGCTGAATCATTCCTACTCCTTGCTCCACTGGTTCCCATGCATGAGGCCTAGTGAAACTAGAAACGAACCCCCTGGATTTTGCCAGGAGGGGCCCCGGACCAAAGGGCCACGAGGTTACGCCGCCCGAGAAAGGTCCCCACCCGTGACCGGGGGGCACAGACTCAAAGCAACTGGCCTATAGTAGCCCACCGGAAGCCAGCCCGCGAAACCGGCCGCTCGCGACGGTGGTCACCGGTCCCACGCGACAACCAGCCCGTCCTTGGCGCCGAAACGCTCAAGGTGCCTCCCCACCACGTCCTTGACCCGCTCAAGCACATCTTCCTCTGGCGCCTCGGCACACAGCTCCAAGACGTCGCCGCGGCTGGCGAGCAGGCACTGCCCACCAGCGAGGAGAACGATTGGCCCTTCTGGCGACTCCCGGACCTCGCATTTGCGGCCGAGATGGCTAGCCAGTTGTTTCGCGTAGCGCTCGGGGCGTTCGGTGGACACGCGAGCGAGCGCTCTCATGGCCGTTCCTCCTGCCCCGCGAGGAGGAGATACAAGTCCCGGCGGGCGGCCTTGAGGATGGCGGCGGCCGCCTCACGCTGCCCCGCGTCGCCCGAGCGTCCCACCTGGCGAGCGGCGTCGGCGAGTTGCCCTACAAGTTCGCGCAGGTCCGGCCCGTCGGCCTGAGCCACGACGAAGGGATCGGGCCATTGGGATGCCCGCTCCCCCAGGTAGGCCTGCCCGGCCTCGGTTAGCACGGCCATCTTGCGCCCCCCGTCGATGGTGACACGGACGAGCCCTTCGTCTTCGAGCTGGCTGAGCGTGGGGTAGATGGCACCCGGGCTGGGCTTCCACATCCCTTTGGTGCGTTCCTCCACTGTCCGCATCAGTTGGTAGCCGTGCATGGGCCCCTCGCCCAACAGCGTGAGCACAGCGGCGCGAACGTCGCCGCGCCCGCGACCGCCACGACCGCGACCGCCACGCCTCGGCGGTGAATCGGGCCCGAAGTCCAGCGGGCGCCCAGGACCACCGCGCGGCCCTTCCGGCAACTCCTCGACCCCAAACGGCACCGGGCCACGATGGCGACGGCCACGGCCGCCGCGATGCTTTCGATCCATGGAAAACATGGGAACTCCTTTCTACGTCGACTCTGTCGACATATTCACGATATATCGCGATACGTTCGTGGTCAAGTCGGCACTAGAATCGAGGCATGGAACTAACTGGAGAACTGAGGGATGCCTTCAACACGCAGGTCACCCTCGAGCTGACCGCGGCACACGTATACCGGCAGCTCTCGATCGACATGGACAGCCTCGACCTACCTGGCATCGCGGGCTGGTTCAAGGCCCAGGCGGAGGAGGAACTCCTCCACGCGGACAAGTTCATTGGCCACATGCTGGACCGGGACGCCGCACCGCTGCTGGGCACCATCGCCGCCTGCGAAACCCACGTGAGCACGGTGCTGGAAGCCTTTGAGGCGGCGCTCGCCCACGAGAAGAAGGTCTCCGAGGCCATCCGCGGCCTCTACCGATCCGCCCAGGCCGCGGGCGACATCGATGCCTACCCCCTGCTCACCTGGTTCGTCGAGGAGCAACTGGAAGAGGAGTCGACGGTCGCGGAGATCATCGGCCGGATCAAGCTCATCGGCGACGACGGCAATGGCCTGCTGAGGCTCGATACCGAACTCGGCGCCCGCACCGCCGGCGCCTGAGGAGCACGGCCTCGGCCCTCATGCCGAATGGCGGGGGCCGAGGCCGCCACAACGGCTCACCCGTTGGCGGAGAATTGCTCCCATCCGCTGGCGTCATCGCCTCCGAGGATTCCCAGGATCCCCTCGTTGCCGTCGAGGATCGTGATCTTGTTACCCATCTGGTCCACGAAACCAGATACCGTCGGCGAGCGCCACAGCTCGCTCAGATTCTCGGTTTTCAGGTCCATCGCCACCAATTCACCATTCTCGGAGACGACGTAGAGCGTCTGCTCGCCGACGAACGCATAGTATGACGACTCGCTCACCCGCTGCTCGCTGGCGAGCTTCCCATCCGCGAGCCTGGCCACGGTCACGGTTGGCGTTGAGGACGATTTGAACACGATCCGCTCGGAGTTGGCGAAGACGGATTCGCAGTCCTGGCAATCGATGCTCCAGGTCTCGGCGAGGCGATCGCCGTCGACGGCATAGGCCGTCGCCTTGCCCTTGTCCGTGACGAGCACCGCGTCGCCAATCATCCTGACTCCTTCGACTCCCCTGGGCGTGGTGACACGGGTCTCCCATCCCGTTGTGTCGTTGTCGGGGTTGTAGCGCTGAACCACGGACTCGGATGCGCTCTCGGGCGAGACCCTCAAGAGGCCAGAGCCGGTGCCCGGCAGCGGACGAAGGTAGACGCCCTCGCTTCCGGCGCCGGGAGCGATGCCCGCAGAGGTGCCGTCCGAAAGCTTGAGATAGCCCTCGGTGGTGGCGACATACTTGTCGAGCACCACCGTGTCATAGCCATAGTCATGGCCGTCGCTGGCCTGGGGCATGGGGGATGCGCTCGTGGTCCATGCCTTCGTGTTCAAATCGGCGGTCTTGAGCGCCTGAATGGCGTTGCTCGCGTTGCTGTAGAGGAATACCTCGTCATTGAGGTAGAGGGCTTGGCCAAGTTCGCCGGATTCCATCTCGATTCGAGACTTCACCTTCCCGGTGGCCGCCTCCACGATCAGCAAAAGGCTTGGCGAGGTCCCGAACTCGGCCGATGGGTCAACCACTCCGATGGCGAAGAGATCTTTGCCCGCCAATTGCCACAGCACCGAGGCGGGCCTATCCCAGAGCTCGCTGAGATTCAGCGTCCAACTGATCTCGGACTTGTCGAGGTTGACGCCGCGCAGCCGGTCGGCCACATCCTTGGCCGCCGCTGGATCGTCGCTGGTGCGCTTGATGATCCCCAAGGCGTAGCGAGGGTCGCCTGCGGCCAAGAGCGTGGTGGACCAGCCATCGGCGGCCTCTAGGTCCTCCTGCAGGTCGAGCACAGCGAGACCGGGCCGCTCGGAGAAGTCTTGAGCATAGGTGGGGGCCGGCGCGGATGCTCCTCGCGACCACAGCAGCACGATGCCCAACGCGAGGGCAACAACCGCGACGGCACCGCCACCGATCCACGCTATCCGCTTGCCGCTTGGCTTCCTGGTGTCCTGCGCTTCCGAAGTCTCAGGCATCTCCCCTCCTTAGATAGACCATGTGCCACAGGCATTCTTGCAAACGGCTCGCACCTGTATGAGCGGCGGGCCGCCTCGAACGCATATCGGCTCGCCCCGATCGCGGAGCGAGCCGATGAATGCGCAATTGTTTACTTGGCGCGTTCGATGATCTCGACGAGGCGCCAACGCTTCTGCGCGGAGAGCGGACGCGTCTCCATGACGCGCACGCGGTCTCCCACGCCCGCGTCATTGTTCTCGTCGTGCACCTTGACCCGAGACGACTTGGTCATGACTTTGCCGTACAGCGGGTGCTTGACGCGGTCCTCAACCAGCACGACGACCGTCTTGTCCATCTTGTCGGACACGACGACGCCTTGCAGTACTTTGCGGCGTCCGCGCTCCTTGTTCTTGATCTCTTCGGACATACTCAGTTCTCCTCACCGGGCTCGTCGACGATCCCGAGGTTGCGCTCCTGCAGGACCGTGTAGATCCGCGCAATGTCCTTGCGGACGTTGCGCAGCCGGGCGCTGGATTCGAGCTGCCCGGTGGCTGCCTGGAAGCGGAGCCCGAAGAGCTCTTCCTTCAACTCGATGACCTTGTCGTTGAGCTGCTTGCGCGACAGCGACCGCAGCTCGTGTGCTGCCAGTGCCTTGCTCATCAGATCTCACCTGCTTCCCGCTTGATGAAGCGTGCCTTGAACGGCAGCTTGTGGATGGCCAGACGCATGGCCTCGCGGGCCACATCCTCCGGGACACCGGAGAGCTCAAAGAGCACGCGGCCGGGCTTGACGTTGGCGACCCACCACTCGGGCGATCCCTTGCCGGAGCCCATGCGGGTCTCGGCGGGCTTCTTCGTCAGCGGACGATCGGGATAGACGTTGATCCACACCTTGCCGCCACGCTTGATGTGGCGGGTCATCGCGATACGGGCGGCCTCGATCTGACGGTTGGTCATGTACGAGGACTCCAGTGCCTGGATGCCGTAATCACCGAAGGCGAGCTTGGTGCCGCCCTTGGCCATGCCATCACGCTTGGGATGGTGCTGCTTACGGAACTTGACGCGTCGAGGAATCAGCATGATCAGGCTCCTGCATTCGAGGTTTCGGGCGCAGCCTGGGCCTCGGCCTGGGCTGCGTCGGCGCGGCGGCGTCCACCGCGCTCGGAACGATCGCCCCTGCCCTCGCCGCGTGCCGGGCGACGGCCCGGGCGCTGACGGTTGCCTGGGGCACTGGCGCGGGCGGCCTTCTGCGCGGCGCGCTCAGCGCGGGTGCCGGCAACATCGCCCTTGTAAATCCACACCTTGACGCCGATCCGGCCGAAGGTGGTGCGGGCCTCGTAGAAGCCGTAGTCGATGTCGGCGCGCAGGGTGTGCAGCGGCACCTGGCCGTCGCGGTATCCCTCGGAGCGCGACATCTCGGCGCCGCCGAGACGGCCGGAGCACTTGATACGGATGCCCTTGGCGCCGGCACGCATGGCGGTCTGCTGGGCCTTTCGCATGGCGCGACGGAAGGCCACACGGGCGCCGAGCTGCTCGGCGATGCCCTGCGCCACGAGCTGCGCGTCGGTCTCGGGGTTCTTCACCTCGAGGATGTTGAGTTGCACCTGCTTGCCGGTCAGCTTCTCCAGCTCGGCCCGCACCCGCTCCGCCTCGGCGCCGTTGCGGCCGATGACGATGCCCGGACGCGCGGCGTGAAGGAAGATGGTGACCCGCTCAGAACGACGCTCGATCTCGATGGACGAGATGCCCGCGCGCTCGAGGGTCTTCGTCAGGTACTGCCGGATCTTGACATCCTCACCCACGAACGCCGAGTACTGCTTGTCGCTGTACCAGCGGGTGGTGTGATCGGTGGTGACGCCGAGACGGAAGCCGTTCGGGTTGATCTTTTGGCCCATTCTCAGGCTCCCTTCGTCTCGCGGGGTTCGACGACCACGGTGATGTGCGAGCCACGCTTGAGGATCCGGCTGGCGGAGCCCTTGGCTCGAGGGCGGATCCGACGCAGGGTCACGCCCTCGTCGACGAACGCCTTGGAGATGTAGAGGTCGGCGGCCTGCAGGGCCTCGGCCGACTCGGCGTTGGCCACCGCGGAGGCCACCACCTTGTAGACGGGCTCGGAGGCGGCCTGCGGGGCGAACTTCAGGGCCACCAGGGCCTCGTCGACGTCCATACCGCGGACCAAGTCGATGACACGACGCACCTTGGTTGGGCTCATCCGGACGTGGCGCGCGATGGCGTAGGAGCCAGGACGATCCCCAAGCAGGGTCTCGCGACGACGGCTGTTGCCGTTTTCGTTGCTCATTGTTGAATCCTTTTCTCGCGCCTCAGCGGCGGCGGGCCTTCTTGTCGTCCTTCACGTGCCCCTTGAAGGTGCGCGTGGGGGCGAACTCGCCCAGCTTGTGTCCGATCATCGACTCGGTGATGAACACCGGGACGTGCTTGCGGCCGTCGTGCACCGCGATGGTGTGCCCGAGCATGTCGGGGACGATCATTGAGCGCCGCGACCAGGTGCGGATGACGTTCTTCGTGCCCTTTTCGTTCTGAGCGTCCACCTTCTTGATCAGGTGGTCGTCGACGAAGGGGCCTTTCTTCAGGCTGCGTGGCATATTCCTCAGGCTCCCTATTAGCGCTTCTTACCGGTCTTGCGACGGCGGACGATCAGGCGGTTGCTCGCCTTATTCTTGTCGCGGGTGCGGCCCTCGGGCTTGCCCCACGGAGACACGGGGTGGCGGCCACCCGACGTGCGGCCCTCGCCGCCACCATGCGGGTGGTCGACGGGGTTCATCACGACACCGCGGACGGTCGGGCGGATGCCCTTCCAGCGGTTGCGGCCGGCCTTGCCCCAACTGATGTTGGATTGCTCGGCATTACCGACGGTGCCGATGGTGGCGCGGCATCGCACGTCCACCATGCGCATCTCGCCCGATGGCATGCGCAGCGTGGCGTACTTGCCCTCGCGGGCGACGAGCTGAATGGCGGCGCCGGCGGAGCGGCCGAGCTTGGCTCCGCCCCCGGGGCGCAGTTCCACGGCGTGCACCGTGGTGCCGACGGGGATCTGTCGCAGTTCCAGGTTGTTGCCCGGCTTGATGTCGGATCCCTCACCAGCGGTGACCATCATGCCCTGGGTCAGGCCATTGGGCGCGATGATGTAGCGCTTCTCGCCGTCCAGGTAGTGCAGCAGCGCGATGCGGGCGGTGCGGTTGGGGTCGTACTCGATGTGAGCCACCTTGGCCGGGACGCCGTCCTTGTCGTAACGCTTGAAATCGATGATGCGGTAGGCCTGCTTGTGGCCACCGCCGATATGACGCGTGGTGATTCGGCCGGTGTTGTTGCGGCCGCCGGTCTTCGGCTTCGGGGCGAGCAGCGACTTCTCCGGGGTGGAGCGAGTGAGCTCGACGAAGTCGGACACGCTGGAGCCGCGACGGCCCGGCGTAGTCGGCTTGTACTTACGGATACCCATGAGTTTCTTCGTTCCTTGTCTCGGCCCGCCGGTCAGTCGACCGGACCGGAGAAGATGTCGATGCTCTGGCCCTCGGCGAGGGTGACGATCGCACGCTTAGTGTCGACCGTCTTCCCGTACCCATAGCGGGTACGGCGACGCTTGCCCTGCCGGTTGAGGGTGTTCACGGAGGCGACCTTGACGTCGAAGATGGCCTCGATGGCGATCTTGATCTCGGTCTTGTTGGCGTCTGGGGCGACCACGAAGGTGTACTTGCCCTCGTCGAGCAGGTTGTAGCTCTTCTCACTCACCACCGGACGCAGGATGATGTCGCGGTGATCGCGGATCTTCAGCGCAGTCACTTGGCCTTCTCCTCAGTGTTGGCGACCGCGGGCACGAAACCAGCGGCCTCGGCGGCCTCGGCGCTGTCGAACCAGACCTCGGCCTTGGTGCGGGAGTACCACGGCGAGTCGGGGGTGTGGTACTTGCCGGAATCGGCGTTGCCCTTGATGTCGTAACCGGCAGGCGGATTCTCACCCCTGTACTGTCCGGCGGCCTCTTTCGCGGGAGCAGCCTTGGCGTCCTCAGCGGCCTTGGGCTCAGCGGCCTCCGTGGCAGGCTTGCCCTTGGCTGGACCCGCGACGAACGCCGCCAGCGCTGCAGAGGTGAAGACCACCTTGTCGTTGGCCAGCACGTCGTAGGTGTTGAGTTGATCGACGGCTAGTGCGTGCACGGTGGGCACGTTGCGCAGGCTCAGCCAGGCGACGTCCTCAAAGCGGTCGAGCACAACGAGCACCTTGCCGAGGTCCCCCGCGACCGCAGTCAAAGCCGCGACGGCGGCCTTGGTGGAGGGGGTCTCGCCGGACACGATCTCGGAGATGACGTAGACCTCGCCGTCGCGGGCGCGATCCGAGAGGGCACCACGCAGGGCGGCCGCGATCATCTTCTTGGGGGTGCGCTGCTCGTAAGTGCGCGGCGTCGGGCCGTGGACGGTGCCGCCGCCGGTCCAGATCGGCGAACGACGGGAACCATGGCGGGCGCGGCCGGTTCCCTTCTGGCGCCACGGCTTGGAGCCACCGCCGCGAACCTCGCCGCGGGTCTTGGTGTCGTGCGTGCCCTGGCGGGCTGCGGCGAGTTGCGCCACGACCACCTGGTGGATTAGCGGGATGTTGGTCTGCGCGTCGAACAGGGCCGCGGGAAGTTCGACCTTGCCGGCCTTCTTGCCCTTGGCGTCGAGCACGTCAATGGTGCGGTCGCTCATGCTGCATCACCCTTCTTGGCTGCGCTGCGGACGACAACGAGGGAGCCCTTGTTGCCCGGGATGGCGCCGCGCACCAGCAGCAGCCCGCGCTCGGCGTCGACGGCGTGGATCGTGAGGTTCTGGACGGTCACCTTGTCGTTGCCCATGCGGCCGGCCATGCGGAGGCCCTTGAAGACGCGGCCGGGGGTGGCACAGCCACCGATGGACCCCGGGGAACGGTGCTTGCGGTGCACACCATGGGAAGCGCGCAGACCGGCGAAACCGTGGCGCTTCATGACACCAGCGGTGCCCTTGCCCTTGGTAGTGCCAGTCACGTCGACGACGTCGCCGCCCGCGAAAAGCTCGGCGGTCAGTTCCTGGCCCAATTCGAACTCGGAGGCATTGGCGGTGCGTAGCTCCACGAGATGCTTGCGGGGGGTCACGTCCGCCTTGGCAAAGTGTCCGGCGGCGGGCTTGGTGACCTTCTTTGCCTTGATGGCACCGAAGCCGAGTTGGATGGCGTTGTAGCCGTCGACCTCGGGAGTGCGCACCTGCGTCACGACGCAGGGGCCAGCCTGGATCACGGTCACGGGGACGACACGGTTGTTCTCGTCCCACAACTGGGTCATGCCGAGCTTGGTGCCCAGGATGCCCTTCACGATTCGTTCACTCATCACTTGCACCCTCACGGAACCTTGATCTCGATATCGACGCCGGCGGGCAGGTCGAGCCGCATGAGCGAGTCCACCGTCTTGGGCGTCGGGTCGAGGATGTCGATCAGCCGCTTGTGCGTACGCATCTCGAAATGCTCGCGGCTGTCCTTGTACATATGGGGCGAACGGATCACGCAGAACACGTTCTTCTCGGTGGGCAGCGGCACGGGGCCAGCCACCTTGGCGCCGGTGCGGGTCACGGTGTCGACGATCTTGCGCGCCGAGCTGTCAATGACCTCGTGGTCATACGCCCGCAGCCTGATGCGGATCTTTTGTCCAGCCACAGATGGTTCCTTCTTGTCGTCCCTCTGGAAATTTCAAGTTCCTCTGGGGTGAAACCCCTAGTCGCCCCGAACCCCGAGGCCGGGAGTGTCGCCCGGCCCGGCGCGACTCGACCGTCGCCTCCCAGTACCACCCGGGGGCCTCGATCCTGCGCGCTTTGGCGTCCGCTCGACCTCTCGAAGGGGCCGCCAGGCCATAACGAACCCAGCACCCCTCGCGGAGCAACCGGACCATTCAAGCACGCACGCGGCGCGATGCCAAACTCTGGCGTGTTGCCACGCCGCGACACGCCCGAGTCCGGGTGCGTGTCATCGTGCCACTTGTGCCCAGACGATTGCCGTGCACCCTTGAAGTATGCAGTTCCTCACGCGCCTCATCGCCACGGCAGGAGCCACGGCGCTCGCCGTCTGGTTAGTCCCCGGCATCACGCTCGACGCGAACGACACCAGTTCACAAGTGTTGACCCTAGTAGGCGTCTCCTTGGTGTTCGGCGTGATCAACGCGATCGTCAAGCCCCTCACCCAGGCGCTCAGCGCTTGCCTCATCGTGCTGACCCTGGGGCTGTTCCTGCTCGTGATCAACGGTTGGATGCTCCTACTCACGTCGTGGGTGGCCGGACAGCTCGGGCTCGGCTTCCACGTCGACGGGTTCACCTCCGCCTTCTGGGGAGCGCTGATCATCTCCGTGGCAGGCGCCATCTTCGGCGGCCTCCTGGGCTCCGAGCGCGACTGAGCCGGCCAGCGGGCATTTTTCAGTTCAGTTTCAGCACCAGTGCCCAAGCCACGGCATGCGGGCGGAGTTGATGGGCGGGACGCACATCCATCCCGCAACTGCGCGAACCCAGGCCGTGTTGGGCGGCGTCCAGGTAGAGGTGGGTGGCGTTCGAGGCGGGTAGCTCGTGAGGATGCCGGGCCGGCGTGACCTGCTCGGCGCTGTGGCGCCGCAGCGTGAATCCCGGCAACCGCCCCCCGGCGGGGAGCATCTCGAGAGTCAGACCCGCCTCGGGCAGGAACAGTTCGCGCAATCCGGCCCGATGCCCGCTCTCCTGCGGCACCGCATAGTTGACGACGAGATCATCGATGGCGGCCTCGAAGCGGCCGACATGGGCGGCACGGCACGAGTCGGGGTAGTTCTCGGCGGGGCCGGTGCCGAACCAGGCGGCGCGCTCCAACCCTGCGGGCAGCGTGACGTGCAGGCCGACCCGGGGCCAGGTTCCCGTCCATCCTGCGGATGGCTCGGCGGAGGCGTCGAGCCGCAGGGCTCCGCCGTCGAGGCTCCACCGTAGCTCCACCACCACGGCTTCCCTGGCCCCAGCAGGGGCGTAGCGATGCACGACGACCAGTCCGGCGCCCTCCACGGCGACGGACACGACGCGGCGCAGCACTCGGTCCAGACCCGCTCGCCGCCATTGCTCCTCGGCCGAGGCGGCCTCGCTCCCCCGGCCACGCGACACGGCGGGCTCCACATCGAGGTAGCTGGGCCCGCCGGTGAGCCGGTCATTCTCCGTGGGGGCGCGCCACAGGCTCAAGCGAGGGCCCCCAATGGGCAGCGAACCGAGCGCCACGAGGTCGCCGGTTCGGGCGTCGAACCTCGCCTCGCCCAGCCAGTAACGATCCCCCACCTTCCGGGGCCCTTCCCCCACGGGCCTCGGGGAAGGCGTCGGCGTCGGGGCATTCAGGCGCACCTGCGCCCGGCTCACCACGTGCCCGGCGGGCGCCCACAAGCTGTCCTGCGCGGTGACTGCCTCGACGGTGCGCCAAAGTTCGCCGGCCACCGGCTCCCACTCTGGCAATTCCTGTTCCCCGGCCCCACCGGCTGGTACCGCGGCGATGGGCAGCTCACCATTGGCCACCTCGTACCCGTCCGCCTCGTCGCGCCAGCGGAACCGCAGGCCTGACGTGTCGCCCGCGTGGAGCCGGTTCTCCACTCTCAAGGTCTTCCGGTCCAAGGCCAGCTTGATGGGCGTCACCACCGCCGCGTACTCGGCCAGCATGGGCGTAGGCGTCCCGTCGGCCAAGAGAAGCCCATCGCAGACGAAGGACCCATCGTGGAGAGGTTCTCCGAAGTCGCCGCCGTAGCCGAAGAACTCGATCCCGTCTGCGGTGCGGGTCCGCAGCCCATGATCTCGCCACTCCCAGACGAATCCCCCGTGCCATTGGGGAAGGGCGTCGAAGCGCTCCTCGTAGTCGGCGATGGCGCCGGCGCCGTTGCCCATGGCATGCACATACTCGCACAGGATCATGGGGCGGCTGGCCAGCGCAGCGGCACGCCCGGCTGAGCCGTGCAAGTTGTTGCCCACCCCCGCCGAGAGGTCCTCCATCTCCTCCGGAGTGGCGTACATGCGCGAGACGATGTCCGTGTAGCGCCCCTCATAGTCGCCCTCGTAATGCACGGGGCGCCCCGGATCTCGACGGTGGAGCCAGGCGGCCATCGCGGCCGCGTTGCGTCCAGTCCAGGATTCGTTGCCCAACGACCAGGCCACCACGCACGGGTGATTCTTATCGCGTTCGAAGAAACGCTCCACCCGGTCAAGCAACGCATCGCGCCACCGCGGGTCGTCGGTTGGGTTGTCCACCCAACCCACCAACTCGAACCCGTGGGTCTCCAGGTCGCACTCGTCGATCACCCAGAAGCCGAGCTCGTCGGCCAAATCCAGCAGCGTCGGATGCGGCGGATAGTGGGAAGTACGGATGGCGTTGATGTTGTGGCGCTTCATGAGCCGAAGCTGCTCGCGCGCCTTCGACGCGTCGAAGACGCGGCCGTGGTCGGGGTCGAACTCGTGGCGGTTGACCCCGCGCAGCCGCAGCTTGCGGCCATTGACCCGCCATTCGTGGCCGACGATCTCGACGCGACGAAAGCCCGTGTCGAGGCTGATCGTCTCGGCGGCCGACACCACCTCGACGCGGTATCGCCGCGGCACGTCCGCGCTCCATGGCTCGACGATCCCCGCGTCAAGGGGCACGACGTCTCCGGGCGTGGGGAAACTGGCCTCAAGACCAAGCTCGGCGCACCTAAGGGTGACGGGAAAGGCGTCCTCGTGCGCCCGGATCTCCGCGACGATAGTGCCGCGGCCGGTGACAGGATCGAAATCGCACCCAAGCCACACGTCGTCGACGCCGCCCGCGGGACGCCCCAGCACCGCGACCGGGCGGAAGATCCCAGGCAGCCACCACTGGTCCTGGTCCTCCAGGTAGCTGGCCGCCGAGAATTGATGCACCCGGACGTGGAGCAGGTTTCGCCCGGGGCGGGCCTCGTCGGTGATATCGAGTTCCTGTGCTAGCCGGGACCCCCTGACCACGCCCACCCGCACCCCGTTGAGGGAGACGATGGCCAGCGACTCCACACCGTCGAACCGGAGATAGATGCGTTCACCAAAACCCTCTGGCAGGTCGAACCAAACCCGGTAGTCGCCCGTGGGGTTCTCGTCGGGCGCGTGGGGCGGGTCCACGGGGAAGGGGAAGACCACGTTGGTATACGCGGGCAGGCCCCACTCCGGACGGCCCCGCAGCACCCAGTGGCTGGGCACCGCGATGTCCTCCCAGGAGGAGTCGTCGAATCCCTCGGCGGCCGCGTCCACGGGCGCCTCATCGGGACGCGAGGAGAAGTGGAACCGCCACGTGCCGCTCAGGTCGATCTCCGGGGCGGTGGAACACAGCCGTGCCCGCGGCGGGACGCGCCGGCCGGAGCCGGGTGAGTAGGAATCGATCTCGGACATGGCGCTCCTCACGCGGATTGGTGTCGTGTGCCAGAGGCTGGCCTTGCGTCGCGAGTCAGCCGATGTGCAGGTATGTGTCGACCAGATCGCTGACCTTGACGCGAGCCTCGGCGATATCCTCTCGCAGGTTCTCGTCTCCCAGCGCGATGAGCCGCTCCGCCCAGGCATCAATTAGACCGGGCGGGAACACGCCATCGGCCTCGTAGGAGGCACGCTGGGCCAGCAGCCGCCGAGCCGACTCGGCGCACGACGCCGGGAGCTGGTCCAACCCTGGCGTCTGAGACGCGTCGCCGGCGACATAGCGCTGGTTGGCGTATTCCAGCATTCCTGGTTCGGTCAGACCTACGCGAGCCGCCACGGTGATGCCCGCCAGAAGAAGATGAATGCTGGCGGAGCCGTCTGGGCTGCGCAATTCGACGGTCTGGGAGTCGTTGGGCAGGTCGCCGGCTGGGGGCTCCAGCGGATTGGCGTCGCGGAACATCCGGTCGTCAAGATTCTGCCAGCCGAGTGGCACGCGCACCAGCACGGAACGGTTCCGGTCTCCCCAGCAGACGGAGGTGGGCGCCTCCTGGTGCGGAACCAGCCGGAGGAACGACGACGGCACGGTGTTGCCGAATGCTGTCAGCGACGCCGCATGCGACAGGTAGCCGCCGATCACCCGGCGGGCCGCGTCGGTCAGGCCGGCGCCCGTCGCGAACTGGTTGACGCCGTCCTTGACTAGGCGCGTGTGGAAGTGCATGCCCGAACCTGCTTGGCCGACGGCGATCTTGGGCGAGAACGAGACCTCCACGTCATGGGCGTGAGCCACTTCCCGCACCACCCATTTGGCCAGGGTCATCTGGTCCCCAGCGCGGGTGACGTCGGTGGGAGCGAACTCGATCTCCTGCTGCACCATCTGACGGCCGTTCGCGACGAAGTTACCCACCTCCGCGTGGGCGTACTTGACCGCGCAGCCCATCTCGCTGAGGAGCCGCAGCGCCTCGGTGCGGATGGCCTCCCACTTCCCGAAAGGCGCGGCTTCCTGGTAGCCGCGCTGTTCCTCGACGGGATAGATCCCCTCCACATCAGAGAACAGGTAGTACTCGAGTTCGCCGAGTGCCTGCATTCTGCATCCGGTGGCCGCCTCGAGGCTGTCTTGCGCCTTGCGGAGGATGTGTTGCGGAGAGCTGGCCAAGGGGTTGCCATCGACGTCGTAGAAACCGCACATGATGTCAAGGCTGGGCACCACCGAGAAGGGGTTGAGGAAGGCGGTGCGAACCTGGGGCACCACGTACAGGTCCGAGCTGGCGGCATCGACGAAATCGAACAGTGAGGAGCCATCGACGCGTTCTCCCATGGTGAGCACACGGTCCAGGTGCGCCAGCGACTGGATGGCGAAGTTCAGCGTCTTGAGTCGCCCGTCCCCGCCGACGTAGCGGAGGTTGACCATGGGGATCTCATGGTCGGCGATGAACTCGATGATGTCAGCCTTGGTGAACTCGTCGGCAGGTTTCCCGATGGCTCGCACGAGGGGGTTGGGGTTGAGGGTAAGCGTGTCTGTGTTGAGCATTCGAATCACTCCACCCAAGCCATGGCGCAGATTTGCGACGAGTCGACACCCTTGATCCGCAAGGGGCCCAGGGTAATGGCCTTGATCCGGCGATCCCCCAAGGCATCGAGCGGCATGTCCTCGATGGCGCAAATGACGTGGTCCGTGTAGTTGCCCAGCAGCCACCGATGCGCCTCGATGCCGTAGTCATTGGTGGGCGAGCCGATGGACAGGAAGTCCATCCCGATGCAGACCAGATCCGGGAACTCCTCGTTGAGGTAGCGCGAGAACTCCGGATGTAGGCTCACGCCCTCGTTCGCGTAGCGCTCGGGCTCAACGAACTTGTATCTCACGAATCCGGTGCGCAGCAGCAACAACCGCTTGCCTCTCAACTGGTCCGCGTAGGGCTCGATGTCCTCCTTGACGATGACCTCCCGGAAGTGACCGCGGTGGGGCAGGTCGACCAGCAGCACATCGTCGCCCTCGTAGCCGAACAGGTCGTCAGGGAGTTCCTCGAAGTTCAGGCCGACGGTATTGAAGTGGTGTGGCCCGTCCATGTGGGTGCCAACGTGGTTGGGCAGGGTGGCGATGGCCGAGTTGAAGGGTTTGCCAGACTCGAAAATGACGGAATCCTGGCGCACCTGGAGTGTCGGTTCGCCTGGATAGGCACCATCCTTGGGGTCCAGGATGTGGGCGAGATGCACGAACAACGCTGTTCTCCTTCGTCTTCGTCGTGTGGACAGCACCACGATAGCCCCAGCCCGTGACAACCGCCGCGGGTATCCTGCTGCCTCAAAGGAGAGACATGTCCCCCACGCTCACCGAACTGCTCGACGGGTATCCCGCCCCCGTCGACGTCTCGCCGCGCGACGTGCCTCGGCCCAAACGGGTGCTCGTCGTCCTCGACGACGATCCCACCGGCACCCAGTCCGTGGCTGATCTCCCCGTGCTCACCGACTGGTCCGTCGACTCGCTCGAGTGGGGCCTGCGTCAGGAGCGTCGCGCCGTCTACGTCATGACCAACTCCCGCAGCCTCGCCCCCAGTGAGGCCGAGCGCCGCAACCGCGAGGTGGCCGAGGCCGCCTATGCCGCGGCCGCTCGGACCGGCAAGGCCATCGACTTCGTCTCTCGCTCGGACTCGACGCTTCGCGGGCACTTCCCGCTCGAGACTCAGGTATTGGCCGAAGCCGTGCTTCGCCACGAGGGGCGCCTAGTCGACGGCGTGGTCATCATCCCGGCGTTCGGGGACGCCGGACGCATCACCGTCGGAGGTATCCACTACGCCAACACTGCGGAGGGCTACCTTCCCGCAGGCGAAACCGAGTTCGCCCGCGATGCCACCTTCGGGTACAGCTCGTCGCGCATGGCGGACTGGGTGGAGGAGAAATCCCGGGGAGATTGGCGCGCTGGCGACGTGCTCCAGATCGGGCTCGCCGATCTGCGCACCAACCTCGGTACCGTCGTCACCGTGCTGCGTCGAGCCAGCGGCGCCCAGCCCATCGTCGCCGACATCGTCGACGAGGCGGACCTTCGGCTGCTGGCCATCGCCCTGGCACGTGCAGAGGCGCAGGGCTCCCGGTTCCTCTGCCGGGTGGGTCCTCCGTTTCCACGGGCCCGCATCGGACAAGACGTCCGCGCACCTCTGGAGCCCGCCGATATGGCCGACCTGCTGGCTGAAGGCCCCGGCCAGGCAGCGGGAGGGCTCGTCGTGGTGGGCAGTCACGTCGGCCTCACCACGCGGCAGCTCGAGGAGTTGCGTCGTCGCCGCCGCCCCGCCGATGTGGTCATTGACGTGGCGCGGGTGCTCTCTAAGCAGCGCGACGCGCACCTCAGCGACGTGGCCGAATCGGCCCTCGGGTTCCTGCCGCGAGGCAATGTGGTGGTCAGCACCTCGCGCGAACTCATCACCGGCGCCGACGCGGACGGCTCGCTCGCCGTGGCACGCCAAGTCAGCGCGGCCGTCGTCGAGGTGGTCCAGCGGATCCTGGCCAGCCGAAAGCCGCGGTTCGTGGTGGCCAAAGGAGGCATCACGTCCTCCGACGTCGCGGCCTTGGGGCTCGGCATTACGCGGGCGTTTGTGCGCGGCCCCATGCTGCCGGGAATCGTCTCGTTGTGGGAGCCCATGGACGGGCCCGCCCGCGGCATCGGCTACGTCGTCTTCGCCGGCAACGTGGGCGGCGTCGCCTCGCTCGCCGACGTCGTCGACAAACTCTCGACGCCTCAACTCCACCGCGAAGGAGAATCCGCATGACCACGATCGCCGTGCTCGGGCTGGGCGCCATGGGGCTACCCATGGCCCAGCACCTAGCAGGTTCCTTCACCGTCCGCTGCTTCGACATCGTCCCCGAACGCCGCGCCCTCGCCCACGAGAGTGGCCTTTTCACCTGCGCCTCGGCCAGGGAAGCCGCCGCCGACGCACAGGTGGCGCTGGTGGCCGTGCGCGACCAGGCCCAACTCGAGTCGCTCCTCTGGGGCGACGACGCGATCGCCTCCTCACTGGCCCGTGGCGGCGCGGTGGTGCTCACCTCCACAGTGGGCATCGACGCCGTGCGCGAGGTGGCCGAACGACTCGCCGTCGACGGCCTACACCTCGTCGACGCCCCCGTCTCGGGCGGGCCGGTGCGCGCCGGGGCGGGAGAGCTGCTGGTGACGGCCGGAGCGAGCGACGAGGCCTGGGACCTGACCCATCCGGTGCTCGACGCCTTGGCCTCGACCCTCAAACGCATCGGCCCCAACCCCGGCGACGGACAGGCCATGAAGACGGTCAACCAACTGCTGTGCGGGGTACACATCGCGGCCGCCGGCGAGGCCTTGGCCTTGGCGCGCGCCCTTGGGCTCGACGCGGAGGCCGCGCTGGAGACGCTCATGGCCGGGGCGGCGGCGTCGTTCATGCTTGGCGACCGCGGTCCCCGGGCGCTCCAGGCCTACGACGCGGGTGGCGCGGAGGTGAAGAGTCGCCTCGACATCTTCGTCAAGGACATGGGCATCGTCTCCGACGCCGCCCGCTCCACGGGGATCGCCACCCCCGTCGCGGCCGCGGCCGGCCAGCTCTTTCTGCTGGGACAGGCCCAGGGCAAGCAGGCCCTCGACGATTCGGCGATCATCACCGTGATCGCCCCGGTGAAACCCGCACGGTCATAGATCGGGATCAGGCCTTGATGACGGCGAAGAAACGGGCGCTGTAGAAGCCATCCGCGGCGGGCCAGTCCAGCGCCCCGAGTTCCTCTTGAGCCACCTCATCGTTGACGTTGTCGATCATGAACTCCGAGCTCATGGCCGTCGCGTCGTTTTGCGCATAGTAAGCCCGGACGAAATGGAATCCCTCGTCCAGTTCGGCCTCCCCCACTAGGCGCTGGATCTCGTTCACGAAATCGGCCGGCACCGCAGGCACTGCGTCCAGATCGCCCGAGGTCTTGTGGGTGATGGGGCCAAGGATGGCCTCGACGGGGCGGCCGCCTGACGTCCATTGCTCCCGGTCACACTCGTCGTCGAGGTCGTTGAATGCCTCGTACATGGTGTGAAAACTAGAGAGGCAGAAATTCTCGAAATTCCTACCCACCGCCTCGTTGACGTCCTCGCCTATATCGCCGAATGCCTCACACACCTCGCGTCCGTCGGGCAAAGTGACCAGTACATCCATCCGTGACGACACATACGTGGGATGCTGCGTGACATAGGCGACCAACTCGAAGGCCACGTCGTGCTTGAAGGCGGGGCGCAGCCGCTCCCCGTCATCGGTATACCCAATGCCGTGCTCGTCGAAAAGTTCAGCG
>JBHADA010000050.1:0-16340 GCA_041854805.1 Arachnia sp. | reverse complement strand
CACCTCGGCGGTGACGCTCACCTTCGCGAGGCTCTTGGCGTCGGAGGTGACCTTCTCGCCGTCGACCAGCAGCAACGGCTGCAGGGTGAGGGTTGAGCCGACCTCTTCGGACACCAGATCGATGTCCAGGACGTCGCCAACAGCCACCTTGTGCTGACGTCCACCGTTGCGCACGATCGCGTACACGACTGACCTACCTTCTTGGAAACTTCACGAAGCCGTTCGGTGCGCCCGCGCAATGAAATGCGCCGGGGCAAAGCACCGATGGACTACTGTACGTGCCTCGTCCGGGCCGGTCAAACCAACCGGCGGTGACGGCACGTCACGTAGTCACCACCACCGGAACGATCATGGGACGCCGGCGCAGCCGCTTGCTCACCCACTGGCCAATGGCCCTGCGGGTCACCTGCTGTAGGCGGCGGGCGTCGTCCACCCCGTCGTGCATGGCATCGAGCAAGGCTTGAGAGACGCGCTCGGCTCCCTCGTCAAAGACGGACCTCTCCTCCGCCAGCCCGCGGGCGTGAATATCTGGGCCGGAGACGATGGTGCGGTTGTGAGGATCCACCACGGTGATGATGCTGACAAACCCCTCCTCGCCCAGGATGCGGCGGTCCATGATCGACTCGGAGATGTCTCCCACCGTGGACCCGTCGACGAAAATGTAGCTCGCGTCCACGGTCCCCACCTTGCGGGCCACGCCGTCGGCTAGGTCGATCACATCGCCGTCCCCGGCCACGATTACCCTGTCGGCTGGGACGCCTGTGGCCTCCGCCAGTTTGCCGTTGGCGATGAGATGGCGCACCTCGCCATGGACGGGCATAACGTTGCGCGGGCGAAGGATGTTGTAGCAGTACAGCAGTTCTCCCGCCGAGGCATGTCCAGAGACGTGCACCAGCGCGTTGCCCTTGTGGATGACGGTGGCGCCAAGCTTGCTGAGGCCATTGATGACGCGGTAGACGGAATTCTCATTGCCGGGAATCAGCGAGCTGGCCAGCAGCACCGTGTCCCCCTTACCCACCTCGATGACGGGGTGGTCGTGGTTGGCGATGCGACTGAGCGCGGCGAGAGGCTCACCTTGACTGCCGGTCGAGACGATGACCACCTGATCATCGCGGTACCTGTCGATCTCTCTGAGCTCAATGAGGGTCCCGGCGGGCACCTGAAGGTAGCCAAGATCTCGGGCTGTGGACATGTTGCGCACCATGGAACGGCCGACGTAGACCACCTTGCGGCCGTGTTTAACGGCCATGTTGAGCACCTGCTGCACGCGGTGGACATGGCTAGCGAAGCAGGCGACGATGAGTTTGCCCTTGGCGGCGTCGAAGACGCGGGCGATGGCTGGCTCGACGTCCTTCTCCGGCGTGGTGAATCCGGGCACCTCGGCGTTGGTGGAGTCGGACAGGAAGAGGTCGACGCCCTCCTCACCGAGCCGGGCGAAGCCGCGCAGGTCCGTGATGCGGCCATCCAGGGGAAGCTGGTCCATCTTGAAGTCGCCGGTGTGTAGCACCAGGCCGGCCTTGGTGCGGATGGCCACGGCCAGCGCGTCTGGAATGGAGTGATTGACGGCGAGGAATTCGAATTCGAAGTTGCCGATCTCGACGATGTCGCCCTCTTCGACGGCGTCGAGGTCGAAGTTGCGGATGCGGTGTTCGCGCAGTTTGGCGGCCACGAAGGCCAGAGTCAGCTTCGATCCGTAGACGGGAATGTCGCTGCGGCGCTTCAGCAGATAGGGAACGGCCCCGATGTGGTCCTCGTGGCCATGGGTGAGCACGAGGGCGACGATGTCGTCCATGCGCTCGGCCAGGTAGTCGAGCCCGGGCAGGATCAGATCGACCCCAGGGTGGTCGTCCTCGGGGAATAGGACACCGCAGTCCACCAGCGCGATCTGCCCGTCGATCTCGAAGGCCGTCATGTTGCGCCCGACGTCGCCCAGACCGCCCAAGGGAATGACGCGCAGCACGCCGGGGGCCAGTGTGGGGGGCAACTTGTCGGTCATGGAGGCAAGGCTAGTGCACTTCGCCCCTTACGATGGGCGCCATGTCTGTGGCTGATTCCGTACGCCTGGCCATGCCTGTGGAGGCGGTGGACATTGCCCGCATCCAACGCGCCGCATGGGCGGCAATCCCCGCCCTGGCGGCCGCGGCCGCCACGCTGAACGCCGACGAGGCCACGCGCATGTGGCACCAGGCGATCACCCGCCCGCCGCTGGCCCACCAACGCGTGCTCGTCGCGCTCGGAGCCCAGGGGGTGGCCGGTTTCGCGGTCACCGGCCCCTCCCCCGACCCCGACGCGGAACCGGCCGACGGCTGCCTGGCGGAATTCGTCATCGACCCCCGCCAGCGAGGCGCGGGCCACGGCTCCCGGCTCCTGCAGGCCGCGGTCGACACGCTCCTAGCGGACGGCTATGTAACGGCACGGGTGTGGGTACCCAGCACCGACGATTCCCTGCGCGCCTTCCTCGTCTCCGCCGGATTCGCAGCCGACGGCGCGCACCAAGAGATTGGCCTCGACGCCGATGGGCCACGGCTCAAGCTAGTGCGACTCCACGCCTCACTCTCTGGCTGAGCCCTAGAGGCCAAGCAAGGAATCGATCCCAAGCGTGAGGCCAGGGGCTCCAACGATGTGATGAACGGCGGCGATGACGCCGGGCATGAAGGAGGCCCGGTCGAATGAATCGTGGCGGATGGTCAGGGTCTCCCCAAGCGCACCCAACAGCACCTCTTGGTGCGCCACCAGACCTTGGAGCCGCACCCCATGGACGTGGATGCCGTCGACCACCGCGCCTCGAGCACCACCGTCGTGCACCGTGGCGTCGGGCACCGGGCCCAGATTCGCGGCGGCACGCGCCGTGGCGATCCGCTGTGCCGTGGTGGTCGCAGTACCCGACGGGGCGTCGGCCTTGTTGGGATGGTGCAGCTCGACGATCTCCACCGATGGATAAAACGGTGCCGCCATGGCTGCGAACCGCATCATGAGCACGGCGCCAATAGAGAAATTGGAGGCGATAAGCACGCCGGTTCCCGGGTGAGCCTCGAGGAGGGCGCGCACGCGTTCAAGGCGATCCTCGTTGAATCCCGTGGTGCCAATGACCATGTGAATGCCCCGCTCGACACACCAGGCGATGTTGTCCATGACGGCATCGGGATGGGTGAAATCCACCACCACCTGGGCATCGGCCACCCCATCACGTGGCTGGCCTGCGTCAACGCCACCCGCGAACGTCAACCCGTCGGCCGCCTCGACGGCCCGGATCACCTCGCTGCCCATCTTGCCGTCGCTGCCGAACACGCCAACCCGAATCTCGCCCATCGCCCATCCTTTCGAAGCTTTCGGCCCAGTCAAACAGCCCGGCGTTTGAGGCGCAAACTGCGCCTGCTGCCCCCCAACAGAAAGGATCTAGATTTTGTTACACTCTGGGACATATTGATACG
The DNA here is from genome assembly GCA_041854805.1 of Arachnia sp. Lineage (GTDB taxonomy): Bacteria > Actinomycetota > Actinomycetes > Propionibacteriales > Propionibacteriaceae > Arachnia. Next base: position 12,909 of record JBHADA010000050.1, on the reverse strand, counting down.
GATGCGCCGGTAGTCCCGTCTGAGATATCGGCCAGACTGCGAAGGAGCAGTGCATGACCGTCGTCGTCGCCGGACATCTATGCGTCGACCTCACCCCAGAGTTCGACGGCGCCGAACCGGGAATGGATCCGGGGGTGCTCTACCGCGTGGGTCCTCTGCGACACCGCATCGGCGGGTCGGTGGCCAACACAGGCGGTGCCCTTCACGCGTTGGGGGTCCCCGTCAGGGCCTTCGCGACGGTGGGCGACGACGAACTTTCGATGGTGTGCCGAGAGCAGTTAATACAACGGGTCGGGGCCGACGCACGCCTCACCACGTCCTCGCAGGGCACCTCGTACAGCATCGTCATCGAGCATCCCACCCACGACCGCACCTTCTGGAACCACGAGGGTGCCTGCGCGGAGTTTGACCCGGCGCGAGTCGAACTTGCTGCGGACGCGGAGGCGGTGCACGTCGGCTATCCCTCCCTGCTTCCAGGAGTGTGCCTCGATCCCGACCCGTTGCGGCGGCTCTTCGCCCGGGCCCGCGCCGCGAGTATCACCACATCGCTCGACCTAGCCCACGTGGCCGCCGGCTCGGTGGCCAGCCGCGTGGATTGGCAGGGCTGGTTCGCCGCCGTCGTCGCCGAGGTCGACGTTTGGTCGCCGAGCTGGGATGACATGACCAGTGCGCTCGGCGTCAATGCCTCTCCCACGCCCCAGGCGATGGAGGCCATGGCCGAACGCATGCTCGGTTGGGGCGCCGCCGTCGTGTCGCTGTCAGCGGGTCAGCGCGGCTTCCTCATCATGACGGCCTCCGCCGATCGCCTGGTTCGGGGCGGGGCGCTGCTCGAGCCGTTGGCCACCCAATGGGCCGAGAAGAGCTTGTGGTTCCACGCCGAGCCCATCGCCTCACCGCGGACCACGGTGGGCGCCGGAGACACGCTCACCGCGGGTCTGATCGACGCCCTCCGCCGCGGGATGGCCCCCCAGGATGCCGGGGAACACGCCCGCGCCACCGTCGGTAGCCATCTCCGCGGAGTCGAGTAGCCCTTACTCCTCGGTGTCCTCCTCGTCCTCGATCACCGGCACCAGCGACAGCTTGCCACGGTCGTCGATCTCAGAGATCTCCACCTGAAGCTTCTGCCCCACCGAGACGACGTCCTCCACGTTCTCGACGCGGGCGCCGCCGGCCAGTGGACGCAGCTTCGAGATGTGCAGCAGACCGTCCTTGCCGGGCAGCAGCGACACGAAGGCGCCGAACGTGGTGAGCTTCACGATGGTGCCTAGGTAACGCTCGCCCTTCTCTGGCAGGTGCGGGTTGGCGATGGCGTTGATCGCCGTTACGGCGGCGTCGGCAGACTCTCCAGTCTCCGCGCCGACGTAGATGGTGCCGTCGTCCTCAATGGCGATGTTGGCACCGGTGTCGTCCTGGATCTGGTTGATGATCTTGCCCTTGGGGCCAATCACCTCGCCGATCTTGTCCACCGGGATGCGGATGGAGATGATCCGCGGCGCGAAGGGACTCATCTCGTCTGGCACGTCGATGGCCTCGCCCATGACGTCGAGCAGGGTATGGCGCGCGTCGCGGGCCTGGAGCAGCGCCTTCTGTAGCTCGGCGGCGGGGATCCCGTTGAGCTTGGTGTCCAGTTGAAGGGCGGTGACGAAGTCACGCGTGCCTGCCACCTTGAAGTCCATGTCCCCCAGAGCGTCCTCGGCGCCCAGGATGTCGGTGAGCGCGACGTACGCGGTCTGCCCGTCGAGTTCCTCGCTCATGAGACCCATCGCGATACCAGCCACCGGGGCCCTCAGGGGCACACCAGCGTTGAGCAAGGACAGGGTGGAGGCGCAAACGGAGCCCATGGAGGTGGAGCCGTTGGAGCCCAGCGCCTCGGAGACCTGGCGGATGGCGTAGGGGAACTCCTCACGCGAGGGAAGCACCGGGACGAGGGCCCGCTCGGCCAGGGCCCCGTGGCCGATCTCGCGACGCTTCGGGGAACCCACGCGCCCAGTCTCACCGGTGGAGAATGGCGGGAAGTTGTAGTTGTGCATGTAGCGCTTGGTCGACTCTGGGGAAAGGGTGTCGATCTTTTGCTCCATGTCGAGCATGTTGAGGGTGCTGACGCCCAGGATCTGGGTCTCGCCGCGCTGGAACAGGGCCGAGCCGTGCACGCGCGGGATGACCGCCACCTCGGCGGACAGGGCGCGGATGTCGGTGACACCACGGCCGTCGATACGCACACCCTCCGTGAGGGTGCGGTGACGAACGATCTTCTTGGTCAACGCTTTGAGCGCGGCCGAGATCTCGTTCTGACGCTCCTCGAAGCGCTCCTCCAACTGCTCGGTGACTTCTTGGCGGATGGTGTGGGTGGCCTCGTCGCGTTCCTGCTTGCCGGGGATGCGCATCGCCTCGGCGATGCGTTCACTGGCCAGTTCCGCGACGGCATCGTAGACGTCGTCCTCGTAGTCGAGGAAGACCGGGAAGTCGTGACTCTCCTTCGGCAACTTCGCCGCCAGCTCGGACTGGGCGTCGCATAGCGCCTTGATGAACGGCTTGGCCGCCTCCAGACCCTGCCCGACAACCTCCTCGGTCGGGGCGGGCTTGCCGGCGCGAACGAGATCCCACGTGGTCTCGGTTCCCCCGGCCTCGACCATCATGATTGCCACATCACCGTCGGCGAGGACGCGCCCGGCGACCACCATCTGGAAGGTGGACCTGCCCACCTGCTCGACGGTGGGGAACGCCACCCACTGGTCGTCGATGAGGGCGACCCGGACGCCGCCGATGGGGCCGGAGAATGGAAGACCAGCCAACTGGGTGGACATGGAGGCCGCGTTGATGGCGACCACGTCGTAGTAGTTGACTGGATTGAGGGAGAGGACGGTGACGATCACCTGCACCTCGTTGCGTAGGCCCTTGACGAAGGCCGGACGCAGCGGGCGGTCGATGAGGCGGGCGGCCAGGATGGCGCCCTCGCCGGGGCGGCCCTCACGGCGGAAGAACGACCCGGGGATCTTGCCCGCGGCATACATCCGCTCTTCGATATCGACGGTGAGGGGGAAGAAGTCGATGGCGTCACGCGGGGTCTTCTGCGCGGTGGTCGCCGACAGCAGCATGGTGTCACCGTCGAGATAAACGGCGGCCGACCCGTCGGCCTGCTGCGCGAGCGTCCCGGCCTCGAAGCGGACGATGTGCTTGCCGTACTTGCCGTTGTCGATGACGGCCTCAGCGAATTCGATGCCTGGTCCTTCCACGGACAGGCTCCTTTCAGTTGGGCGCGAACTCACCCGGGCTCGACGTCGTCGCGTCGCATCTGCCGGTCTTCGATCGAGACCCGCGGGGGCAACGCACCCGAAGATCACTACCGAGGACCAGACGGATACCAGGGTGATTCGCTGGTCTTCAACGCCCGCGGGTTCGCGGACATGCAGCGCCCATGTTAACCTGCCCGGCCCCGAGTGGGCGCCTTCGCGGGCGGTGCGCCACTATGTGTCCATGGAATTGTGTTCGTTGGAGAGCCACGTTGACGATGCCGTGGCCACTGCCCGGCGCTGGGCACGGCAGAGCCTGAACCACTCCGAGCCGCGGGCCGCACGGCTGCTCGCGGACGTGCTACGCCACGAGCGTGGCCTGAGATTCACCCTCGATTTCGTAGACCAGGTGCTGCGTCCAGAAGACCCCCGCGTGGCGGCGCATGCGCTGCGTCGCCTGGCCAGCGAGCCTGCCCCCTTCCTGCCCGCTCCCCTGAGGCTGGGCCTGGAACAGGTGGTGGGGCGCGGGCCACGTCCCCTCCTACCCGTGGTGCGCCGGGTATTTACTGCGATGGTGGGCGACCTCGTCGTTGACTATGGGCGCTCGCTCGGCCCGACCCTCAAGCGCCTCAAGGCCGACGGCGCGTCCCTCAACGTCAACCTTCTGGGTGAGGCGGTGCTCGGTGAGGAGCATGCCGCCGCCCGCCTCAAGGCCACTCAAGATCTCCTGTCCCGTCCGGACGTCGACTACGTCTCTATCAAGGTGTCGGCGGTGCTGGGCCAGCATTCGGTCTGGGGTCACGAGGCCGCCGTGGCACACGCCGTGGAGCGGCTACGGCCCCTCATGCGTATGGCCGCGGACTCGGGCAAGTTCGTCAATCTGGACATGGAGGAATACCGGGACCTTCACCTCACCCTCGACGTGTTCGAGCGGCTGCTCTCGGAGCCCGAGTTGTTGAGGCTCCATGCGGGAGTGGCGGTGCAGACTTATCTGCGCGAATCCGCCTTGGTGTTGGAACGCATCGATGCGTTCGCCGCCGACCGGGTCTCGCGTGGCGGCGCTCCAGTCAAGGTTCGCCTGGTCAAGGGGGCGAACTTGGCCATGGAGCGGGTGCAAGCGGAGTTGCGCGGCTGGGAATTGCCCATCCAGCCATCCAAGGAGGCCACGGATGCATCGTTCCTGCGTGCCTTGGACCTGTGCCTAACCCCGGAACGTGCCCAGCGGGTGCGCATTGGTGTGGCCAGCCACAACGTGTACTCCCTGGCTATGGCGTGGGAGGTGGCCAAGGCTCGTGGCCTCACCGAGTCCCTGGATTTCGAGATGCTCTCCGGCATGGCGGTGCCGCTGCAACGCATCATCCTGGCCGAGGCGGGCCGGCTGCGGCTCTACGTTCCGGTGGTTCCCCGAGAGGAGTACGACGCAGCCATCTCCTATCTGGTGCGCAGGCTCGAGGAGAACGCGGCTCCTGAGAATTTCATGTCTGGCGCCGCGAGGCTGGGCTCCGACACGGCCTTCCTGGACCGGGAGGAGTCGCGCTTCCGCGCGGCCGCGCGGTGCCAGATCTCCTCCCCCAGTGCGTGGGCCGAGCAGCATCGCAGCGCTCCTAGCCAAGTCTTCACCAACGCCGCGGACACGGACCCGGCCCTGCCTTCCAACCAGGCCTGGGCCGAGGCCATTCGCAGCCGGTTGCCCGCCCCTGAGATGGGAAGCGCCACCCTAGCCGCCAGCCGTCTCGAGTCCCCGACGGCGGTGAAGGACCTCGTCGCCCGGGCCGAGGCGGCAGGACGCGAATGGGCGGCCGTGCCCGGGGCGGAACGCGCCAAGATGCTGCGCCGTCTGGGCGCCGAGCTCGAGGCGGCTCGCGCCGACCTCATCACCGTGGCTGCGGACGAGGCAGGCAAGCTGATCGACCAAGCCGACATCGAGGTCTCCGAGGCCTGCGATTTCGCCGCCTATTACGCTTCCCTCGCCGAGGCTACAGTGGCGGGCGCGGCCCAGACTCCTCCGGCCGTAACACTCATCGCCTCGCCATGGAACTTCCCCATCGCGATTCCGCTCGGTGGGGTGGCCGCGGCGCTCGCGGCTGGGTCGGCCGCCATCTTGAAGCCTGCCCCGCCGGCACGGCGCACGGCGGCGCTACTGGCCGAGGCCTGCTGGAGGGCCGGCCTTAATCCGAATCTCGTCGCCTTCGCCGTTGTCGACGACGGCCCACTGGGCCAAGCACTGATCACCGACGACAGGGTCGGCCAGGTTGTGCTGACTGGGGCGGCGGAGACGGCCGAATTGTTCCGCTCGTGGCGGCCCGACCTGAATCTGCTGGCCGAGACCTCGGGCAAGAACGCCATGATCGTCACGCCATCGGCGGATCTGGATCTGGCCGCCGCGGACTTGGTCGCCTCCGCCTTCGGGCACGCCGGCCAGAAGTGCTCCGCAGCATCGTTGGGCATTCTCGTTGGCTCTGTGGCGAAGTCTCGCCGATTCCTGGACCAGGTGCTCGACGCCGCCGCATCGCTGAAGGTGGGGTGGCCGGACGACCCGTCCGCCGAGATGGGGCCGCTGACCGAGGCTCCGGGTGAGAAGCTGCTGCGCGGATTGACCGATCTGGGCCCTGGAGAATCCTGGCTGCTCAAGCCGCAACGCATCGACGAGCGGCTGTGGACGCCCGGCATCCGGCTCGGTGTCGTTCCCGGCAGCGAGTTCCATCACGTGGAGTACTTCGGCCCGGTGCTGGGGCTCATGGCCGCTGACTCGCTGGAGCAAGCCATTGAGTGGCAAAACGGAACCCGGTTTGGGCTGACGGCGGGGCTGCATAGCCTCGACGCTGCCGAGGTGCAGACCTGGCTCGACACGGTGGAGGCAGGCAACGTGTACGTCAACCGCACCATCACCGGCGCCATCGTGCGTCGCCAGCCCTTCGGCGGATGGAAACGCTCAGTGGTTGGGCGCACTTCGAAGGCCGGCGGGCCCAATTACGTGGCGGCGTTCGGCGGATGGGAACCGACGAACACCGTCCCTGCTGGCGGCGAGGTGACCGATCCCGTGCTGGCCCGGCTCGTCCGGGCAGCCGATGGCCTTGGTGGGCCCGGTTTTACCGCGATCGCCGCGAGCGACGAGGCGGTGGCCCGGTCCGTATTCCGCGCCAGCCATGACCCGTCGGCACTGCGCTCTGAGATCAATGCCCTGAGGTATCGCCCGGCTCCCATCACCGTTCGTGTGGAGACCCTTGATGCCGCTCGGGCACTGCGCGAGGCGTGCGCGGCCGCCGCGGTGGGCGCAACGCCACGGTTCTCGTTGCGAGATTCCGCCATCGACCCACGGCTCCTGGTCGTCCTCGCCGAGGCTGGTTTCGACGTCGTCCAGCAATCCGATGAGGCGTTCGACCGTTCCGTCATGGGGCGGGTGCGTTATCTTGGCAACCGCAGGATCTCATCCACAGACATCGGGGTCACGATCTATGACGGCCCCACCCTGCCAGCGAGCCGGATCGCGTTGCTGCCGTACGTACGAGAACAGGCGGTGTGCGTGACGAATCATCGCTTCGGCCACCCAAGCCCCTTGACGCCGTCGCTGACGATCTGACCACAGCAAACGAAACAGGGCACCCGGCAACCGGATGCCCTGTTTCGTGGTGGCGATATTCAGCGGCGCAAACCGAGGCGCGCGATCAGTTCGCGGTAGTGCTCGATATCCTGCTTGGCCACGTAGTTGAGCAGGCGACGACGCTGGCCAACCATGAGCATGAGGCCACGACGCGAGTGGTGGTCTCCCTTGTGCTGCTTGAGATGCTCGGTCAGGTGCGCGATGCGCTTGGTTAGCAGCGCGATCTGCACGTCGGGAGAGCCGGTGTCGCCAGGGGCGGTCGCATACTCTTCGATGATCTTCTTCTTCGTCTCAGCGTCCATTCTCATGGCTCCTCTCGGCTCGCTGCACGGCGCCCAGGCTGCGGGTGCGGTTTGGGCTCTTACTGGGCCGTGGCCGGTCTAACGGCAACCTAGGTAGGCTAACATCGACATTCGTACAAGCCAAACCGGCTCAGGGCCGAACACGTGCGAACAGGAGCTCGACCATGGCAATCCACGTCCGACCCGTCACCAAAACCGATCTGCCGCTGCTGCGCGAGCGGCAGCACCGCCCCGAACTCGGCTTGGTGGATCGCCATTTCGAGGGACAAGCCAGCGGCGCCCTCATCTTCGCCGCCGCATTCGATGAAGATACCCCGCTGGGCACCGCCATCTTGGACTTGCGAGCCGAAGACGTCACCCCCGAGTTGCGCAACATGTTCGTCTACCCGAACGCGCGCCGCAGAGGCGCTGGGCGAGCCCTCAGCACCTTTCTCGAGGGGGAGGCCCGGCGGCTTGGCTACGACAGCGTCTACCTCGCCGTGGATCCCAACAATGTCAAGGCGATCCCGCTCTATGTCTCGCTCGAGTACCATCCCACCGGAGAACATCTCTTCGTCGACGCCCCAGAGGTGACTCAGGTGGAAGACGGTGTAGAGGCGAGCAAACACTACGCCGTGTACAAGAAGTCGCTTACCGTGCGCTGACTGATCACAGGCTGAGCGCCGCTCGGGTGGCGGTCACGTCGTCGTGCATCTGCTCGATCAGGGCCTCAACGCCGTCGAAACGGACTTGGCCGCGGATGCGTGCCACGAAGTCCACCGCGATCTCGGCCCCATAGAGTTCGAGGTCGGCCCGGTCGATGACGTGGGTCTCCACCCGACGGTCCGCACCGTCGAATGTGGGGTTGGTTCCCACCGAGATCGCGGCGGGCATCCGTGCCTCCCCTGGCGTGTCGAGGCGGGTCAGCCATCCCGCGTAGACGCCGTCGGCGGGAACCGCCATGTCGCTGGGCACCGTGAGGTTGGCCGTCGGGAAACCGAGTTCGCGGCCGCGCTGATCGCCCACCACGACGACGCCACGGAACCGGAAGCACCGGCCTAGATGCTGGGCCGCCGCCTCAACCTCTCCCACTGCCAAGTGTTCTCGTACTGCGGTGGAACATGAGATCTCATCCGCCACGGTGGCAAGCGGAAGCGGGTCCACCCGGAAACGCCCCTCCCCCAGCCGGGCGAGAGTGGTCACGTCGCCAGCGGCGCGATGCCCGAAACGGAAGTTCTCCCCCACCACGATGCGGTCGGGCCGGAGCGGAAGCACGAAGTGTTCGACGAACCGCTCGGGAGACATGGCCGCCACCTGCGCGGTGAACCGCACCACCCGCACCTCATGTGCCCCCGCTTGCTTGAGCAAGTCGATGCGGGTGCGCAGGTCGGTGAGCAGTTTCGGTGCCTGCTCTGGACGCAACACGATGAGCGGATGAGGCCAGAAAGTGATCACGCTCAGGTGGTCGCGTCCTGATTGCGAGGCCTCGTTGAGCACCTCCCGGTGCCCACGGTGCACCCCATCAAAGTTGCCGATCACCACTACTCGAGACCTCGTGTTCACGAGACCACAGGGTACACACGACAGCCCCTCGGCCTCGCCTGTCTACCCTGGCTCGGTGCACATGAGGTCCCGCGCCCACGAACTGATGGCCGTGATCCGCGACGCCAACCGCACGACTGCCGTGACGAGGACCTCATCCTGGCTGCCGAGGAACGCGGCCGCCGCCTCGCGCGCCCGCCCGGGAAGCGATTCGGCGGTCGTGGGCCACGTGGAGAACGGGCTGACCTGCAGCTCGGAGGCAGGCGCCGCCTCGACGACGGCTTCTAGCTCCGTCGCCGACGCCGCGCGCAGCCGGGCGCTAACGGCCACGTCGCGTACCCGGAACTGATGCCATCCGTTGGTTGGCACCCGGTGCAGCAGGAAACGGCGGCCCGACTCCTCCTCGGCGGGCAGCATCGGTTGACCATCCTCGCGCAGCAATTCACCGTCCCGGGTGATCATCCAGCTTCCTCCGCCCGGCCGCCCGATGCGCCCGGCGAGGTCTGGTGGGCCGTCGATCCAATGCCCGGTGACCTGGATATACCTGCTTCGCCCATCCTCAAGGCTTGTCTCCACCCAGCCGTGGACGCCGTGCGCGGTGGGCAGCGGCGACGCCGCGGTGGCCGGCGTGACCGGAGCCCAGAAGCCGTTTAGGACCCGGTGGCCGGGGACGAGACGAGCGGCCAACGCCGCCATCGCCTCAGGGCTGTCCGACCCGGCCAGCTTTGAGGTCGACCTCGCACAACCCATGCCGTGCCGCGAATCGTTCGCAGCGCGGCCAGCACGGTCAGCGGCGTCGCGCCTGTGCCAAGCTGCTCGGCGATCCAGAGCCCCATGATCCGCCGGGTCCCCGCATGGCCCAATACGGCGTCGGCCTGCTTACGGATCAGTTCGTTGATGCCTTCGGCGCACCGGATGGCTGCGGGGTGAGCCGCCAACGACGCCAGTTCGGGGGCAGCCTCATGCGTCGCCCATCCGTGAAACCAGTCGGGCAGCAGCCTCTCGGGAACGCTCGCCCCGGCCTCGAGCACGGCGTCACACAGTTCGGGGGTCGCTGGTTCATCCAGGTGCAACTCGTCGCCGCGCAGGTCGAGCCCACGGACAACACGGCTCAATTCGCCCCAGTACGTGTAGCGCCACCGGGCGTTGACCACCCGTTCTACCCAGCGAAGCGGGTGAGCCATGCCGCGCAGTTCGTCCTCCAGCCCGGCCGCGGCCAGGATGCCGATCCACGTGTCAGGCTCGACCTCGCTGGGGTCCATGCCGAGGAGAGTGCGCCGCACGCCTGGGTCGCGGCTTCCCAGGTCAGCGGGTGGCCAACTCGATGATCTCGCGCTCGATCACATGCACGCCTCCGGATAGATCTCCTACTCGTGCCAGGCTAACCGGCCAACGGATCACGCGGGATTCAGACGAGCACCGCCAGCGGACGAGATCCGGCACCGGCATCGCCGGGGCGATAGAGCGCCAGCAGTTCCCCACTGGGGGCGAGCATGCCGGTCGGGGATGACGGGACGGGACGGGCCAGAGGACGGCCATGACCGATATCGCTGGCCTCGTCGCCGGTGACCTCCACCACGGGGAAACTGCGGCGGGCGGCCTCGGCCATGCTCATCAGCGGCGGGGCGTTCTCCCCCAGACGTACGGCGTCGTCGATGTGGTAGCCGCCGATGCGGGTGCGTCGCAGGGCGGTGAGGTGGCCGCCCACACCGAGCGCGTCGCCGATGTCTCTGGCCAGGGCGCGAATGTAGGTGCCTGACGAACACTCGACGTCCACGTCCACCGCTAGACACTGGCCGTCAGTGCGGAGCGTCAATACGTCGAGACGCGTCACGGTGACGGGCCGGGCCTTGAGGTCGACGCTCTCCCCCGCCCGGGCCCGTGCGTAGGCGCGCTTGCCGTCCACCTTGATGGCCGAGACCGTGCTCGGCACCTGCAGAATGTCCCCACGCAGGGGGGCGATGGCCTCCTCGATGGCGGCCGGGCCGATGCCGGAGGCGTCCGCTACCGGCTCCACTTCCCCGTCCGCGTCGTCGGTGGACGACCGCTCGCCCAGACGGATCGTGGCGAGGTAGCGCTTGTCGTGTAGGGCGAGGTGCCCCAGCAGCCGGGTGGCCCGGCCCACGCCAAGGATGAGCACTCCCGTGGCCATCGGGTCCAGCGTGCCGGCATGCCCAATCTTGCGGGTACCGAGGAGCCGCCTCAGGCGACCCACCACCTGGTGGGAGGTGACCGCCGGTTCCTTATCGACGATCACCACCCCAACCGGCGAGTTCACTCGTCCCCGTCCGCCTGATTGGACGTGCGGTAAGGGTTGGCCTCTCCCGCGTACTGCTTGCCGACAGCGGCCGCCGCAGCGGCGGCGTCGCTGGCTTGTACCTGCGCGAGCAGATCCTCGATATGTCGGGCGGCCTCAGGTGTGCCGTCGAGTTGGAAGGTCAGCGTGGGCGTGAACTTCAACCCAAGCTGCTGCCCCACCGTGGTGCGCAGCATGCCTCGTGCCGACTCCAGTGCCGCGGCCGTCCCGGCCCGTGACTCGTCGTCACCGAGCACGGTGTAGAAGGCGGTGGCCTCGCGGTTGTCTCCGCTCAGCCGCACCTCCGTGACCGTCACGAATCCGAGCCGGGGATCCTTGACGCGACGCTCGATCGTCTGCGCCAGGATCACCTTGATCTGCTCGGCCAGTTTCGCGTTGCGGCTCATCAGGAGCGCTCCTTCTCCACCATCTCGTAGGTCTCGATGACATCGCCGATCTTGATGTCGCCGTAGTTGTGCAGCGTCATGCCGCACTCGTAGCCCTCGCGGACCTCGGTGGCGTCATCCTTCTCACGCCGCAGCGACGCGATGGATGTGTCGGCCACCACCACGCCGTCGCGCAGCAGTCGTGCCTTGGCGTTGCGGCGGATGGTGCCGCTGGTGACCATACAGCCGGCGATGTTACCGAACTTGGACGAACGGAAGATCTCACGGATCTCCGCCTGGCCGCGGACCTCCTCGGCATAGATCGGCTTGAGCATGCCCTTGAGGGCCGCCTCGATCTCGTCGATGGCCGAGTAGATGACCGAGTAGAAGCGGATGTCGACATTCTCCCGGTCCGCCATCTGGGCCGCGTGCGGCGTGGGCCGAACGTTGAAGCCGATGATGACGGCCTTCGACGCGGCGGCCAACGACACGTTGGTCTCCGTGATCGCGCCGACGCCACGGTCGATGACCCGCAGGGCCACTTCGTCGCCGACATCGATCTGTCCCAGCGCGTCCTCCAGGGCCTCGACGGAACCGGCGCCGTCGCCCTTGAGGATGAGCAGCAGTTCCTGCGTCTCGCCCTTCTCCAACTGCTCGAACAGTTGATCCAGGGTCTTGCGGCGACTGGACTTGGCCTGCTGCGCCGCACGCATGCGGGCCTCACGCTTGTCGGCGATCTGGCGGGCCATGCGGTCATCGTCGACGACCAGCACGTTGTCGCCCGCACCCGGCACCGAGGTAAGGCCGAGCACCTGAACCGGCATCGACGGCGGGGCCTCGTCCACGTTGGCGCCCTGATCGTCAATCAGGGCCCGGACGCGTCCGTGTGCCGAACCGGCGACGATGGAGTCGCCCACATGCAGCGTTCCCCGGTGCACCAGGACGGTGGCCACGGGGCCGCGGCCCTTGTCGAGGTGGGCCTCGATGGCCACGCCTTGAGCGGGCATATCGGGGTTGGCCCGCAGGTCCAGCGCGGAGTCGGCGGTGAGGATGATGGCCTCGAGCAGGTCATCCAGGCCCTGCCGGGTGACGGCAGAGACGTCGACAAACTGGGTGTCGCCGCCGTACTCCTCCGGCACCAAGCCGAACTCGGAGAGCTGCCCACGAACCCTTGTGGGGTCTGCGGATGGCTTGTCGATCTTGTTGACCGCCACCACGATGGGCACGTCAGCCGCTTGAGCGTGGTTGAGGGCCTCAATGGTCTGCGGCATCACGCCGTCATCAGCGGCCACCACGAGCACCGCGATATCGGTGGACTTGGCACCGCGAGCACGCATGGCGGTGAACGCCTCGTGGCCCGGGGTGTCGATGAAGGTGATGGCGCGCTGCTCGCCCTCCACCGTGGTCTCTACCTGATAAGCGCCGATGGCCTGCGTGATGCCGCCGGCCTCCTTGGCCACCACGTTGGAGTCGCGCAAGGCGTCGAGCAGCTTCGTCTTGCCGTGGTCGACGTGGCCCATGACGGTGACGACCGGCGGGCGGACCATGAGGTCCTCCTCATCGCCCTCGTCCT